>NZ_MBLN01000061.1:0-238922 GCF_001854645.1 Pseudofrankia sp. EUN1h
CCGCCGAGGCCGTCGTAGAAGTCGCGGTAGTAGAAGTCCAGCCCCTCCGGGGTGAGCCGCGGGTTCTGGAAGACGTGCCGGCACTCGGAGCAACGGTCATAGCGGAACCGGCCCGGCTTGGCCTGAGTGGCGTCGAAACCAATGATGACCTTGTTCAACTGCGCGCCGCCACACCACGGGCAGGTAGAGCGCGCCGGCTCGAGGAAGCGCTGCACCCCGCCGGTGAGCTCGGCCCGGTAGGCCGCGCGCAGCTCGTCGGTCTGCGCCTTGCCCTCGGGCACGAACGCCTTCGGCGGCGCGACCCACCACCGTGCCAACCGCCCGGCGACGCCGTGCACGGAGGGCGCGCCGTCACGGGCGACCACAGCCGTGCCGGGGTGCTGCGACGCGCCCGTCGGTGACGGTTCGGAACGCCCGGTGAGGTCGGCGAGCAGTTCGGCGGCGCCGCGGCGGCGGGTGAGAGGGGAGGCAAGCGTGTCGGTCAGGTGGAGCGGGCCGCCGGTGGCGATGAGGGCGGGTTGCAGCCAGCTCGCGGTGGCGGCGGCGAGCGCCCAGCCGGGCGCGGCGGTCGCCCCGGCGACGAGCGCCAGGTCCCGCGCCGTCGGACCTAGCGTGCCCACCGGGTTCCAGCGGTAGGCCACCCGCTGGACGTCGAGCCTGCGGGCCCCCGTGCGGGTCGCGGCGCGCAGCCCCGGGAGCACGGCGACCCCGGTGCTGACYGGCGCGTGCCGCTTGAGCGTCTCGGTGACGGTGACGAGGTCGGTTTCGGTGACGTCCTTCGGGTGCAGCCCCGCACGGACGAGGACCTCCCGGTTGATCATCAGGGCCTGATGGGCGCCCCGGCCCCAGGCGAGCCGGTTGGCCTGGTAGGTGGTGGTGTCGAGCATGCGGGCGAGGTCGAGGAGCCGGTCGGCGGTGAGGTCTTCGGGTACGAGGTCGAGGACGTCGAGACCGTGGTGGCGGGCGTGGGCGCTGGCGGCGCGTTGTTGGGCGTCGTCGAGGTGGACGCCGTCGGCGAGCAGGAAGACGTGGTCGTGGTGGATCTGGTCGTCGGAGGGCTCGATGACCGGCAAAGCGGACAACCGCCGGCGCAACCGCGCCGTGTTCAGCAGCACCCCGGCGCACACGGCGACCGGTAGCCAGCGCCGCCGGCTCACGACGCGCTCCCGCCAGGCTGGACCGCGACCGCGGTGACGATCAGTCCCTGCCCGACGACGAACCGCCCCCGTAGCGCCGTCAGCCGCTGCCCGTCCGGCAGCGTCGGCCCCGTGACCAGCAGCCGCGCCGCGAACGTCCCGGTCCGCCGGCCCGCGCCGGCATCGCCGCCCTGGCCGGAGCCGTCGTCGGTGAACCCGACCTCGGTGACCTCGGCGTCCTCGAACCCGAGCCACTCCTGGGCGAGCGGGAACCAGGCCTTGTAGACGGACTCCTTGGCACAGAACAACAGCCGGTCCCAGCTGACCTCGGGGGTGCGGGCGGCGACCGCCTGGATCCACACCCGTTCGGACGGCAGTGATATCCGCTCCAGGACGCCCTCCGGGGTGGGGCCATTCGGCTCGGCGTCGATCCCCACGGAGGTGAGGTGCCGCGACCAGGCGACGACGGCGGCGCGGTACCCGTCGCAGTGAGTGATGCTGCCGACGATGCCGGCCGGCCATAGCGGCTCCCGCTTGGGCCCCGGCAGCAGCGGTCCAGGCTCGACCCCCAACCGTGCGAGCGCGCGGCGCGCGCAGACCCGCCCGGTGGTGAACTCGCGCCGCCGTTTGTCGACGGCGCGCTCGATCACGGTCTCCTCGGCGGGGAACAGCACGGCGTCGGTCTCGTCGGTGAACGTCTCCACCGCGACCGCGACGTCCGGTACCACCGCGCCCAGTAGCCCCGCCGCCACCCCCGCTCCCACCTCAGACATAGCGTGAAGCTTGCCATCCGCCCTGCAACGGCCCCTAGGCACGGCCCGCGCCCATGTGGCCCTGTTGTGACCCGTGGGATCCCCTTGGCGACAATGCCACCGCCGGCAGTGAGCCAAGAAAACGACGGCCAACGGCAAAGTTGACCGAAGGTCAACGAGTAGCGCGGTCCACCGAAGTTGACCGAAGGTCAACGAGCGGCAGCGGTTGGTGAGTGCCGGTGGTTGCTGGTGGGAAGCGTCGCCGGGGCACGTGGGGTCCGGGGCTCGGCCCCGGGGCAAAATAGCGGCCGTTGGCGAAGGTGACCGAAGGTCAACAAGCGGCGCGGTCCACCGAAGTTGACCGAAGGTCAACGAGCGGCAGCGGTTGGTGAGTGCCGGTGGTTGCTGGTGGGAAGCGTCGCCGGGGCACGTGGGGTCCGGGGCTCGGCCCCGGGGCAAAATAGCGGCCGTTGGCGAAGGTGACCGAAGGTCAACAAGCGGCGCGGTCCACCGAAGTTGACCGAAGGTCAACGAGCGGCAGCGGTTGGTGAGTGCCGGTGGTTGCTGGTGGGAAGCGTCGCCGGGGCACGTGGGGTCCGGGGCTCGGCCCCGGGGCAAAATAGCGGCCGTTGGCGAAGGTGACCGAAGGTCAACAAGCAGCAGTCGCCGGCCCGAGCGGGTGACCGGGATCGAACCGGCATGGCCAGCTTGGAAGGCTGGGGCTCTGCCATTGAGCTACACCCGCGTGGTGATCGTCGCGATGAGCTTACCCGGAAATGGCGCCGACGGTGCGGCGGGCCGCGACGAGGTCCACCAGGGAAGGCGCGGTCACCGGGGCCGGCCTGGCGGGTCGTGGGCGGGCCGGGCTGGGATCTTCGACCCGCCCCGTGATCGTGGCCGGTCCACACCGTAGGATGGGTGGGCAACGCTTCGGGGCGTAGCGTAGTGGCTAGCGCGCCTGCTTTGGGTGCAGGAGATCGGGAGTTCGAGTCTCCCCGCCCCGACGGGCTGGTTCATCCTGTTCGCTGCCCCTTGGGGCAGCTTCCCGGAGGCCGCGATCTCGTCTGGGGGGTCGACCCCTCAGACCCCCCGATGTCGAGCTTCGCTCGACCGAGGGGCAGGTTTTACCGAGGGGCAGGTTTTGGGGAAGCCCCCAACCGTCGGGCCTCGCGTGGCGTAACTAGTGGGCTCCAGGAGACAGGCTGGGGTTCTCGGGTCGCCGTGAGGCGTAATCTCGGCGCGTTACCCGTCCCCGTTCCCCGTCCGCCGTCGTACCAGGAGACAGCCGCGCCGTGAAGGCCACCAAGGAGACACTCAGCCCGACCAGGGTCAAACTCACCGTCGAGGTGCCCTTCGACGACCTGAAGCCCTCCCTGGACGCCACCTACAAGAAGCTGTCCCGGCAGGTTCGGGTCTCCGGGTTCCGGCCGGGCAAGGTGCCGCCGCGGATCCTGGACCAGCGGCTCGGGCGTGAGGTGATCCTCGACGAGGCGCTGCAGGAGGCCCTGCCGAGCTTCTATTCGCAGGCGGTCGAGGCCGAGGACGTCGACGTGCTGTCGCGGCCGGAGGTGGACGTCACCGAGTTCACCGAGGGCAGCCCGATCGTCTTCACCGCGGAGGTGGACGTCCGGCCGGATGTCGTCCTTCCGGCTGCCGACGGCCTCAAGGTCACGGTTGACTCGGTCGAGGTCACCGACGAGCAGGTCGACACGCAGCTGAGCTCGATGCGGGAGCGGTTCGCCGTGCTGACGCCGGTCGAGCGGCCGGTGGCCTCCGGCGACTACGTGTCGCTGGACCTGTCGGCGACGGTCGACGGCGAGCCCGTCGAGGACGCGACGGCGACCGGCATGTCCTACGAGGTGGGCAGCGGCAACCTCATCGACGGCATCGACGACGCGATCGTCGGCGCGAGCGAGGGCGACAGCCGCACGTTCGACACCGAGCTGCTCGCCGGCGACCGCAAGGGCCAGACCGCCCAGGTCACCGCGGTCGTGCGGGGCGTCAAGGAGAAGGAGCTTCCGGCGCTCGACGACGACTTCGCGACCACCGCGAGCGAGTTCGACACGCTCGAGGAGCTGAAGGCCGACGTGCGCGAGCGGCTCGAGGGCACCCGCAAGTTCGAGCAGGTCAACCAGGCGCGCGAGCGGTTGCTCGAGCAGCTGGTCGAGACCGTCGACGTGCCCGTGCCCGACTCGGTGCTGGCCACCGAGATCGAGGCGCGGGAGCACCGGCTCGGCCATGACCTGGAGCGCTTCGGCGTCGACCGGGAGACCTACCTCAAGACGCTGGACCAGGAGCCCGAGGAGTTCGACAACCAGGTCCGCGACTCGGCGACGAAGGCCATCAAGTCCCAGTTCATCCTGGACACGGTCGTGCGCACCGAGTCGATCGGGATCGACCAGGGCGAGCTGATGGAGCAGATCGTGCTGCTCTCGCAGCGGATGGGGATCGCGCCCGAGCAGTACGCGCAGCAGCTGGCGTCCGGCAACGGCGCGGGCCTGACCGCCCTCATGTCGGACATCATGCGCAACAAGGCGCTGCTGCACCTGCTGCGCACCGCGACCGTCGTCGACGGCGAGGACAGCCCGATCACGCTGGATCTCCCGGAGCGGCCGGAGCCGCTGGACGTCGACGACCTCGACCTCGAGCTCGGCCACGATCACGAGGGCCACGACCATGATCACGACCATGAGGGCCACGACCACTAGGTCCGTCAGGTCGCTCGCGGTCCGTTGTGACCGAGCCCGGCCCCCGTGGCGATCGCCGCGGGGGCCGAGTCGTGTCCGGGCTCGGCCTCTGCCCAGCGCGAACATCGAGCCGGATGGGCCGGAACTGACGCGGGTCACAGATAGTGTCGAGCCGGTCAAGCTGTCGCCCGTGGGTATTGCAGGTGAGGCGGAAGGCCGCGCGATGAGAGCGAAGCGTCGCGCAGCCGGAGGCCCGGCCTGGGGTGTCTCTGGGCAGGAAAGCCGAGGAGCCGACCGTGAGTGAGTTCGTAGTGCCGAGTCTGGCCGTGCCGGGTGGCCCGAGCCTCCGGTCGCCGGGCCAGGGTGGCCCGGGATTCGGCGACGACGTCTACAACCGCCTCCTTCGGGAGCGGATCATCGTCCTTGGCTCGGTGGTCGAGGACAACATCGCGAACCAGATCTGCGCGCAGCTGCTGCTGCTCAGCGCCGAGGACCCGGCCAAGGACATCTCGCTGTACATCAACTCGCCGGGTGGCTCGGTCAGCRCGGGTATGGCGATCTACGACACGATGCAGTTCGTCTCGAACGACGTGGCCACCTTCTCGATGGGCCTGGCCGCGTCGATGGGCCAGTTCCTGCTGTGCGCCGGCGCGCCGGGCAAGCGCTACTCGCTGCCGCACGCGCGGATCATGATGCACCAGCCGTCGGGCGGCATCGGAGGCACCGCGTCCGACATCGCCATCCAGGCCGAGCAGATGCTCTACACCAAGCGCACGATGCAGGAGCGGATCGCCTTCCACACCGGCCAGCCGATCGACCAGATCGAGCGGGACTCCGACCGTGACCGCTGGTTCACGGCCGAGGAGGCGAAGGACTACGGCTTCGTCGACCACGTCGTCCAGCGCGCCGGTCAGGTGCCCAGCGACGTGCCCAGCTAGTCGCGGCATTCCTGACGGCCTGGCGCTAGAGCTTCTTCGGAGGGCACGATCATGTCTCGTTACCAGCAGACCGGCCGCTACGTGCTGCCGAACATCATCGAGAAGACGTCTCGCGGCGAGTACGGCATGGACCCGTACTCGAAGCTGCTCAAGGAGCGGATCGTCTTCCTCGGCGTCCAGATCGACGACGTGTCGGCCAATGACGTCATGGCGCAGCTGCTCTTCCTCGAGTCCGAGGACCCGGACCGCGACATCTCGATCTACATCAACTCGCCCGGTGGGTCGTTCACCTCACTGACGGCCATCTACGACACGATGCAGTTCGTCCGCCCGGACATCCAGACCATCTGCATGGGCCAGGCCGCCTCGGCCGCGGCCGTGCTGCTGGCCGCCGGCACGCCGGGCAAGCGGTTCGCGCTGCAGAACAGCCGGATCCTCATCCACCAGCCGTCCGGCTCGGGCGAGGGCCAGTCGAGCGACATCGAGATCCAGGCGAAGGAGATCCTTCGCATGCGCTCGCTCCTGGAGAGAATGCTGGCCGACCACACCGGCAAGCCGGAGGAGCAGATCCGCCGCGACATCGAGCGCGACAAGATCCTCTCCGCCGACGAGGCCAAGGAGTACGGCCTGATCGACGAAGTGATCAAGACCCGTAAGTCGTCTCGTCTGGCCGCTGCCCGCTGACGGTGTCAAACAGCCGTACGCTAGAGGGCCAAAGGGTGTGCGAAAACGTTCTTCCTTCGTATGCCCGGCGGTCATCGCCCCAGGCACGCTGACCGGAATGAGCCGTGCGATAGGGCTCTCGTCGGGCGGTGTGGCGGGGTACCGTCCCCCACGTGACATCTCTCGCGGCGGCCGGCGGGGATCGGCCGGCAGGTTGGCCGCCGCGGGAGCGGGAGACGGTGTGGCAGCACCGGCTGGGCGCGGGCACGGCGGGCGGAGTGTGTCCGTGCCTGACCCGGCTGGCGGGCTGGTCGACTGGCCAGTCACGGGGGCGCTGGGCGCAACGGCCCGAAGCGGCTGGTGGGCTGGCCGGCGGTGGACCTTCCGGATCGGCTTCCTCGGTCCGGGAGAAACCCCGAGCCGGGGATAGCGCAGGAGACATCGATGGCTCACTCGACACGCGACGACCGGGCGGCGGCAGCCGCCCCCGAGCTGCAGGCGACCCCATCGTCTGGACGAAGGGACTGAGTCCTCGGTGGCACGCATCGGTGATGGCGGCGACCTGCTGAAGTGTTCGTTCTGCGGGAAGTCGCAGAAGCAGGTGAAAAAGCTCATCGCCGGCCCCGGCGTCTACATCTGCGACGAGTGCATTGATCTCTGCAACGAGATCATCGAGGAGGAGCTCTCCGAGTCCTCCGAGCTCAAATGGGATGAACTTCCCAAGCCGCGGGAGATCTACGAGTTCCTCGACGGCTACGTGGTGGGCCAGGAGACCGCGAAGAAGACGCTGTCGGTTGCGGTCTACAACCACTACAAGCGGATCCAGGCCGGAGGCGCTGCCCAGGGCGAGGGGGGCAAAGGCGACGTCGAGCTGGCCAAGAGCAACATCCTGCTGCTCGGGCCGACGGGCTGCGGCAAGACGCTGCTCGCGCAGACGCTCGCCCGGATGCTCAACGTGCCGTTCGCGATCGCCGACGCCACCGCCCTCACCGAGGCCGGCTACGTCGGTGAGGACGTCGAGAACATCCTGCTCAAGCTGATCCAGGCGGCCGACTACGACGTCAAGAAGGCCGAAACCGGGATTATCTACATCGACGAGGTCGACAAGATCGCCCGAAAGTCGGAGAACCCGAGCATCACCAGGGATGTCTCCGGCGAGGGCGTGCAGCAGGCGCTGCTGAAGATCCTCGAAGGCACCACGGCGAGCGTGCCGCCGCAGGGTGGACGCAAGCACCCGCACCAGGAGTTCATCCAGATCGACACGACGAACGTGTTGTTCATCGTCGGCGGCGCGTTCGCGGGGCTCGACCGGATCATCGAGTCGCGGATCGGCAAGAAGTCGCTCGGCTTCCGCGCCGTCCTGCACGGCAAGGACGACCCGGACGCCTCCGACGTCTTCGGCGACGTCATGCCGGAGGACCTGCTCAAGTACGGGATGATCCCCGAGTTCATCGGCCGGCTGCCGGTTCTCACCAGCGTGCAGAACCTGGACCGCGAAGCGCTGATCCGCATCCTGACCGAGCCGAAGAACGCTCTCGTCCGCCAGTACAAGCGGCTCTTCGAGCTGGACAACGTCGACCTCGACTTCACCTCCGACGCGCTCGAGGCGATCGCCGACCAGGCGATCCTGCGCGGTACCGGCGCGCGTGGCCTGCGCGCCATCATGGAGGAGGTGCTGATGTCGGTGATGTACGACATCCCGAGCCGCAAGGACGTCGCCCGCGTCGTCGTCACCCGCGAGGTCGTGCTGGAGCACGTGAACCCCACGCTGGTGCCGCGCGACATCAGCGCCGCCAAGCGCAACACCCGCCAGGAGAAGTCGGCGTAGGGCTGTCCCGTGGCGGACGCTCCGCGCCCGCCACGGGGTGCCGCCTGGTCAGGCGCGGTAGCCGGCCAGTTGGCGGCCTTGGGCGACCAGGCGGTCGGAGGAGTCCCAGACCTCTACGTCCTCGTCGAGCCAGCCGTCGTCGATCAGGTGGCTGCGTACCACCACCCGCAGCCAGCCGGGGGCCGGCGCGGCGCGTAGCAGGGCCGTGAGCTCCACCGTGGGCACCCAGCCGAAGATGCCGAAGTCGAACGTCGTTGGGGGCAGCGCGTCCAGCGCGACCAGGAGGAACAGCGGGTCGGGCTCGGAGCCGTCGCGCGGCCGCACCCAGCCGCGGATCTCGCCCACCCCCCGTGGCCTGCCAGTTGCCCAGCCGACGGTGCCCGGGTCCAGCCGGATGTCGAGCCTGTCGTGCAGGTTCTGGCGGAACGGGTTGCCGGGGKTGTCGACGTCGACGCAGGCTTCCGGTGCCGGCAGGGTGGGCGCGGTGCCGCGCTGGAAGACGGGCGCGGAGGTGCCTGGTATCCGGCCGGTGGTGGTCAGGGTGGCCAGGATGGGCTCGCCGTCCTGGTGCAGGTCGACGGCGACGACCGCGGTGGAGCGCCCGGCGCGCAGCAGCGCGGGCTTGGCGGAGACGGGCGCGATCGCGGGGGAGCGCAGGAAGTGCGCGGTGATCGACAGGGGATGCTCCCGATCGGTCGCCTCGAGCGCGATCCGGGCAGCCAGCGCCATGAGATAGCCGCCGTGCGGGTGGCCGCCGATGTCCCAGCCCTCGGCGACGCCGGCCGTCCAGACGCCGGCGTCATCGACCTCGGCGGCGATCGCCTTCTCGAACTCGCCCACGCCCGGTCACGCTAGCCGCGTACCTACAGGAAACGGGCGATCCGTGGCGTCGGTCACCCGCGCGCGAGATGTGGCGGTCGACGGTGGCCGCGTCGGCGCTCGGCGGGCCGGCGCCCGGCGGGGCGGCGGGGTATCCGGAGATAACCTTCGTGCGTGGTGGACAACGGGCGAGACGGCCGGCCGGCGAGCACGAGGGGCGGTTCCGACGGGGCCGCGGGCGGCGGCGGGGACACCGCGAGGGACGACCTGTCGCGGGTGGAGAAGGCGCTCGCCGGGCGGTTCCCGCATCGGATGATCCCCGACCTGGAGCGGATGCGCGACCTCGTCGACCTGCTCGGCCATCCCGAGCGTTCGTTCCCGGTCGTTCACCTGACCGGCACGAACGGCAAGACGTCGACGGCTCGGATGATCGACGCGCTGCTGCGCGGGTTCGGGCTGCGGCCCGGCAGGTACACCTCGCCGCACCTGGAGAGCGTCACCGAGCGGATCAGCATCGACGGGCACCCGGCCAGCGCCGAGGTGTTCGCGCGGGCGTTCGACGACGTGCTGCCCTACGTCGAGCTCGTCGACGGCCGGCACGCCGAGCGGGTCACCTTCTTCGAGCTGCTGACCGCCATGGCCTTCTCGGCCTTCGCCGACGCCCCGGTGGACGTGGGCATCGTCGAGGTCGGGATGGGCGGCACCTGGGACGCGACCAACGTCGTCGACAGCGTCGTGCAGGTGGTGACGCCGATCGGCCTCGACCATCCCGAGCTCGGCTCCACCGTCGAGGAGGTCGCCGCGGAGAAGGCCGGCATCCTGCGGCCCGGCGGCCTCGCCGTGCTCGGCACGCAGCCGCTGGGCGCGGCCCGGGTGCTCGCCGAGCGCGCCGCCGAGCTGGGTACCCCGCTCGCCCGGGAGGGGCTGGAGTTCGGGGTGGCCCGGCGGCAGGTGGCCGTCGGCGGTCAGATGCTGGCGTTGCGCGGCCTCGGCGGCGTCTACGACGAGATCTTCCTGCCGCTGCACGGTGAGCACCAGGCGCACAACGCCGCGTGCGCGCTCGTCGCCGTCGAGGCGTTCCTCGGTGGCGGGGCCGAGCCGCTGGACGTCGAGGCCGTCCGGGGCGGGTTCGCGAGTGTCACGTCCCCGGGGCGGCTCGAGGTCGTCCGCCGCTCGCCGACCATCGTGCTCGACGGGGCCCACAACGTGGCCGGCGCGCAGTCGCTGGCCGAGGCRCTCACCGACGCGTTCGCGTTCGACCTCGTCGTCGGCGTGGTCGGCCTGCTCTCCGACAAGGACGCGCTCGGCATGCTGTCGGTGCTGGAGCCGGTGTTCAGCTCCATCGTGGTCACGCAGAGCGCGTCGCCGCGGGCGCGGCCGGTCGACGAGCTCGCCGCGGTCGCCGTCGAGATCTTCGGGACGGACCGGGTGGAGGTCGCGCCACGGCTCGACGACGCGATCGAGGCGGCGGTACGGCTGGTGGAGGAGGACGCCGACCTCGGTGGTGGCGGCGTCGTCGTGACCGGCTCGCTGACCACCGTGGGCGAGGCCCGTCACCTGCTGGCTCGGTGAGTCCTGTGGTCGCCCGCCGCGCGTCCCTCGCCGTCCGATGATCGTCGCTTTTCGACCACTGTGGTCGGACCCGATCCGTTAGGCGGACCAGGTCCGCGGTCGGCCTGCCGGCGGGATGGAGGTCATGTCGCCGGCGCCGCCCAAATGGACGGTCGTAGGGCCCTGTAGGTTGGGCCGAGAGCGCTAGGGCCCCGGCCCCGGCGTGGATCACAACGCGACCTGCCGCAACGCGATCGGCCACAACGCGACCGGCACGGTGCGTTACATCCGCTCTGTCAACGATGACGCGAAATGAGGAGTCCAGTGTCCGCCGAGCGCACCCTCGTCCTGGTCAAGCCCGACGGCGTCAGCCGCGGCCTCGTCGGGGAGATCATCAGCCGTCTCGAGGGTAAGGGCCTCAGCCTGGTTGCCCTGGAGCTGCGCACGCTGGAGAAGTCCGTCGCCGAGACGCACTACGGCGAGCACGCGACCAAGCCGTTCTTCGGCGAGCTGGTCGAGTTCATCACCTCCGGCCCGCTGGTCGCGCTGGTCGTGGAGGGCCCGCGCGCGATCGAGGGCACGCGCGGCCTGATGGGCGTCACCGACCCGGTGAAGGCCGTTCCCGGTTCCATCCGCGGCGACTACGCCCTGGAGATCGGCCAGAACCTCGTCCACGGTTCGGACTCGCCCGAGTCCGCCAAGCGGGAGATCGACCTGTTCTTCCCGGGCCTGACCTGACAGCCCGGGCCTGACCTGACGGCCCCGCCGGGAGCTCCTCTCCCGGCGAATCGCGCCAGGACGTCGTGAACCCCCCGACGCCTGGATGTCGGGTTCCCCGTGGTGCCTGGACGTCGGGGTCCCCGTGGATCCGATCCGCCCCGGCGGATCGGATCCACGGGGCTATGCCGAGCCCTCTAGGCGCTGACCCGCGCCTTCCCGATCGATCCACGGGGCTATACCGGGTTGTCTGGACGCTGACCCCCGTCTTCCGGGTCGCTCTTCCCGGGTGAGTCGGCGCCGTGGTCCGGCGTGGCGTCCCGCCGGGCGGCCGGGCGGTTTGCGAGGGTAGGACCGGGTGTCGGCGGGCGGACCCGCCGGCCGGTGGCGGTGAGTCCGGAGGTGGTCGCGATGGGCGGCGAGGGCCGGGCTGGGCGGCGATGACCTGTCGGCACCATGGGTGACACGTCCTCGCTGGGGGGCGGGCTGTCGGTGGCGCGGTCTAACCTTTCAGGTGTCGCCATGGGGCACGCCGGACGCCCTGAATCGTCCCACGCGAGGCCCACCCGTCTACCGTAGAAAAGTAAATGCAGCTCCAATCCCGTGGTACCGGCGTCCCCCGGGCAAGCCGCGGCCAGCACGGTCAAGTAGAAGCCTGTATTACCGAAGTGAGTGATACCAAGCTAGAGCAGCATCCCGAAGTCCAAGAGCCTAAGAACCTTGATCTGTTCGAGGGCGGGCCGGCGGGCCCGGCGAGCCCGGGCTGAGCACGGTGGCGCCCAGGACCGCATCTCCGGGAGGGTCGGCCCGACGATGTCCAGTTCTTTGTCATTCCTCGGTCGTGACATGGCGGTCGACCTTGGCACCGCCAACACGCTCGTCTACGTACGCGGGCGTGGGATCGTGCTCAACGAGCCGAGCGTCGTCGCGATCAACACCACCACCACGGGCATCCTCGCGGTCGGCACCGACGCCAAGCGCATGATCGGTCGGACGCCGGGCAACGTCGTCGCGGTCCGCCCGCTCAAGGACGGCGTGATCGCGGACTTCGAGACCACCGAGCGGATGCTGCGCTACTTCATCCAGAAGGTTCACCGCCGCCGGCACTTCGCCAAGCCCCGGCTTGTCGTCTGCGTGCCGAGTGGGATCACCGGCGTCGAGCAGCGGGCCGTCAAGGACGCCGGCTACGAGGCGGGTGCCCGCCGGGTCTACATCATCGAGGAGCCGATGGCCGCCGCCATCGGCGCGGGCCTGCCCGTGCACGAGCCGACCGGCAACATGGTCGTCGACATCGGCGGCGGCACCACCGAGGTCGCGGTGATCTCGCTCGGCGGCATCGTGACCAGCCAGTCCATCCGGATCGCGGGCGACGAGCTGGACACGGCGATCATCTCCTACGTGAAGAAGGAGTACTCGCTGATGCTCGGCGAGCGGACCGCCGAGGAGATCAAGATGGCGATCGGCTCCGCGTACAAGGTGCCGGACGAGCCAAGCGCCGAGATCCGTGGTCGCGACCTCGTAACCGGCCTGCCGAAGACGATCGTGGTCACCGCCGAGGAGATCCGCAAGGCCATCGAGGAGCCGGTGAACGCGGTCATCGACGCCGTGAAGGTCACGCTGGACCGCTGCCCGCCCGAGCTCGCTGGCGACGTCATGGACCGCGGCATCGTGCTGACCGGCGGCGGCGCCCTGCTGCGCGGCCTCGACGAGCGGCTGCGCAACGAGACCGGCATGCCGATCCACATCGCCGACAATCCACTGCACTCCGTCGCCATGGGCTCCGGCAAATGCGTCGAGGAGTTCGAAGCCCTGCAGCAGGTCCTCATCTCCGAACCGCGTCGGCGGTGAGCAGGCGGGTTGGGGTGGACTCTGCTCGCCGCCCTCGGGGCGGCTTCGCCGAGGCCTGCTCACCAATATTGCTCCGGGGGGCGACCCCCGGACCCCCGATGTCGGGCTTYGCTCGACCTTAGGGGTCGTTGCGGTCAGGGGGTCGCGGTCAGGAGGGCTGGATCGTATTACTCCGAGGCGACCTCCGGGCCCTCGATGTCGGGCTTCGCGTGACCTTGGGGGGTCGTCCCTTCAGGGTCGCAGCGACCAGGGCCGAGCCGTGGGCGGGGTGACGTCGTTTTGTGTGACCGCGCCCGGTTGACGGAACAATTGGGCGCTGGTCGAACAACGTTTCGGAAAATCGCCGGGCGTGGGAACCCGGGGGTGGACTGGTTCGTCCGTGCCGGCAGGCGTTAAGCACCGCCGGGCGGGTCGCGAGCTGGCGCCGAGCCGCCCTGCGGGGCACGGGAATGTCGGGTCGGGCGATGTCCGGAATGGCGGCGTCGGGCTGGGACGGTGAGGAGATGTCGTGGGACGTGACCTGAAGCGTTCCCGGCTCGTCGTCGCGGTCCTGCTCGTCATCACCTTCGCGCTGATCACGATCGACTATCGGACGGGCGAGAGCTCCGGCGGGGCGCGCGGCGTCGTGCACACGGTCGTCGGCGGCGTCGAGAGCGGCGTGACCACGGTCGTGCGGCCGATCGGGCGGACGGCCTCCTCGCTGTTCCACCCGAACCGCTACCACGACCGTGCCGACGAGCTGGCCAAGGAGAACGCCGACCTGCGCCGCCAGCTCGCCGACGGGGACGAGGTCGCCCGGCAGGCGTCCGAGCTGTCCGCGCTGCGGCTGCTCGCGGACAAGGGCCAGTACACGATCGTCCCGGCCCGGGTGATCGCCGTCGGAGACGTCAGCGGCACCGACTGGACGGTCACCGTCAACGCGGGCAAGGCGGACGGCCTGGCCGTGGACAAGATCGTGGTCAACTCCAAGGGCCTGGTCGGCACGGTCGTCTCGCTGACCGACCACACCGCCGTCGTCCGGCTCTTCTGCGACCCGCGCAGCCGGATCGGCGCGAGGCTGGAGGGCACCCAGCTGCTCGGCTCCGTCGCCGGCGGGTCCGGTCCGAACAAGCTCGTCTTCACGCTGTACGACGCCTCGTACCGGGTGCGGCCCGGCGAGCGCCTCGTCACCTTCGGGAGCCTCGACTACGTCGCCGGCGTGCCGATTGGCGAGGTCACCAAGGTCACCGACGCGGACGGGCTGTCTAGGACGGCCGAAGTGAAGCCGTACGTCTCCGTCGGCACACTCGACCTGGTCGGCATCGTCGTCGGCAAGCCGCCCACCGACCCGGGCGACCGGGTGCTGCCGCCACGCACCGCGCCGGCAGGGGGAGGTGACTCGACCGGATGAGCGTCCAGCTGTTCGAGCCGGACCGCGAGGGCGAGGTCCACGCGCTGACGCTCGCCGCGCTCGCGGTGATACTCCTGGCTGCCGCGATCGCGCAGGTGAGCGTGGTGACGCGGCTGCCGCTGCCGGGCGGTCATCCGGACCTGGTGCTGATGCTGCTCGGCACCGCGGCGCTCCTGGAGGGGCCGGTCACCGGGGCGGTGCTCGGCTTCGTCGTCGGCCTGTTCGGCGATCTGATGTCCACCCATGTTCTCGGCCGGTCGGCGCTGGTGTGCTGCCTGCTCGGCTACCTCGTGGGCCTGCTCGCCGAGGCGACCGAGCGGTCGGTCGCGATCGCGCTGCTGGTCGTGTCCGGCGCGGTCGCCGGCGGGACGCTCGCGAACGTGGCCGTCGCCGGGCTGCTCAGCGACAACGCCGCCGGCACTCCCGGTCAGGCGTTCCTGCGCGCGGTGGTGGGGGCGCTGTACGCGGCGCTCCTGACCCCGTTCCTGTTCCCGGCCATGGCGGCGGGTGTGCGCCGGACCAGGCGGACGCGGTGGGTGAGGCGGCCGTGAGGGGCGGGGCGGCCGTGCGGGGCGGGGGGCGGCCGTGAACGACGGGATGCGCGTCCGCATCATCATCCTGCGGGTGCTCGCGGTGTCRCTGCTGGTGACGCTCGGCGCGCGGCTGTGGACGCTGCAGATCCTCGACGGCGACCACTACCGCAAGGTCGCCGAGACCAACCGGGTCCGGGAGGTCGTCACCCCGGCGCCCCGGGGCATGATCCTCGACGACCAGGGCGAGCAGCTGGTGCGCAACCGCAGCTCGCTGGTCATCTCGGTGAACCGCTCGACCACCGACCGGCAGGTCGACGGCGGCAAGGCGGTCTTCGCCGCGCTGTCGTCGGTGATCGGCATGTCCGTCGACGACATCGGGAAGAAGATCCGGTTCTGCGGGCCGAAGATCCCCCAGCCGTGCTGGAACGGCTCGCCCTACCAGCCGGTACCGATCGCCAAGGACGTGAGCCCCGCCCAGGCACTCGCGATCATCGAGCATCCCGAGCGGTTCCCCGGCATCACCGCCGACCTGCAGGCGGTCCGCGAGTACCCGTTCGGCTCACTCGCCGCTCACGAGCTCGGCTACCTCGCGCCCGTCAGCCAGGACCAGCTCGACCGGCAGGACGCCGACCTGAAGAAGCAGGGCAAGGACGCCGAGGCGACGCCAGGCGCGTACCACCTCAACAGCCTGGTCGGCGTGGCGGGGCTGGAGTCCGTCTACGACTCCGAGCTGCGCGGCGTCGACGGTGTGGAGGGGCTGGAGGTCGACCGGTTCGGCCGGGTCTCGGGCACCGCGTCGAACACCGCGCCCGYCCCCGGCGACCACGTCGTGCTCAACCTGGACCGCGGCGTGCAGGCCGCCGCCGAGGAGGCGCTGCGCTCGACCCTGGACAAGCTGCCGGGCGGGCAGCAGGCCCGGACGGCCTCCGCGGTGGTGCTGGACGTCAAGACCGGCGGTGTCGTGGCCCTGGTCAGCCTGCCGACGTTCGACCCGTCGGTGTTCGTCGGCGGGGTCTCCCAGCAGGACTACGCGGCCCTGTCCGACCCGGCCAACGGCATCCCGCTGCTGTCCCGGGCCTACCAGGGCTCCGGCGCCGTCGGGTCGACCTTCAAACCGGTGTCGACCTCGGTCGCGATGGCCAAGCTCGGCGCCAAGCCGAACCAGAACTTCGACTGCGCGCCGACGCTGCAGATCGGTGGCCAGACCTTCCACAACTTCGAGGGGTCGTCCGCGGGCCCGATCACCCTGCACCGGGCGCTGGTGATCTCCTGCGACGTGATCTTCGACAAGTTCGCCTACGACGAGTGGCTGCGCGACGGCGGGCTGCGCAACGGCAAGGGGCCGTACCCGCCGCCGGCGGAGAACTTCGTGAAGATGGCCGAGGCGATGGGCTTCGGCTCGCGCTCTGGCATCGACCTGCCGGGCGAGACTACGGGCAGCATCGTCGACCGGGACCAGGCGAAGGCCATCTGGGAGGAGCTGAAGGGCTCCTACTGCGAGCGGGCGAAGAACGGCTACCCGGATGTCAAGGACCCGGCGACGGCCAAGCGCTACCAGCAGTACGCCGCCGAGGCCTGCGCCGACGGCTATCTGTACAACGCCGGCGCGGCCGCGCAGTTCTCCATCGGCCAGGGCCAGTACCTGTCGATCAGCCCGCTGCAGCTGGCCGCGGCCTACGCGGCGATCGCCAACGGCGGGACGCTCTACGAGCCCCAGGTCGCCAAGGCCGTCGTCTCGCCGGACGGGAAGGTCGTCAAGCGGTTCGAGCCGGTGGTCAAGGGCAAGCTGCCGGTCCCGCCGGAGGTGCTGGCCTACATCCGCGACTCGCTGCACGGCGTGACCACCGAGGGCGGCGGCACGGCCACCGGCGTCTTCGCCGACTGGCCGAACAACGTCATCCCGGTCGGCGGCAAGACCGGCACCGCCGAGGTCGAGGGCCACGGCGACACGTCCTGGTTCGCCTCGTTCGCGCCGGTGAACGACCCGCGCTACGCCATCGTCGTCGACATTCCCGACTCCGGCACCGGCGCCACCTACGCGGCGCCGGCGGCGAAGGCGATCTACCAGGCGATCTTCGGTGTCGGCCGCCCGGCGGAGCTGCCCGGCGGCCTGCCGCCCGCGGACCTGCCGGCCGTGGGACGGGACGCGACGCTCGCGCCCGCCCCTGCGGACGCGACGGGTGGGGCAGCGGTGACTCCGGGACCAGCCGCGCTGGCCCCGCCGTCCGACGGCACCGGTCTTCCGTCCGGCGGGGGCGGGGCGCTCGTGGCGCCGACGGTCCTCGCCCCCGTGCCGTCGGTGAGCCCGGGCCCGTCCGGAAGGTCCGCCAGCCCCTCCGCCGGGCCGCGAGCGCCACCCGCGGGCACCGCCGGCTAGCCGGCGACCGTCCACGACGGCGCGAGGAGGACAGGTAGGCACTGGGCGACGGCGCGGAAACCGAGCCCACGAGCGACGCAAAGCGGCCCTCCCTCGGCGCCTAGCTGAGTTCGTACCGTTCATGCGCCACGCGACCGCGCTGGCCCGGAGGCGCGCCTCCGCGGAGGCCCGGCCCACGAGCGAAGCGAAGTGCCCCACAAACAGAGGCTGTTCGTGGGTTGGTGACGTTCAGCGGTGGGTGACCGTGCGGCGCGGAGGCGCGCCTCCGCGGAGGCCCGGCCCACGAGCGAAGCGAGGTGGGCCGGGCCGCAGCGAGGTCGCCGGAGCGCCCGTGAGCGGAGGAGGACGGCGCGCGGAGGTCCCTTCCCGCCGCGAAGCAAGGGAAGGGGCCGGAGCGCGCCGCCCGGACGGAGCGAACAGGAGGCACAGTGGACGAGCTGGGATCGACCGCGCTGCGGTCGTCACCGGTCGCGCTGCGCGGCCGGATCGGGCAGCTGCGCGACCGCGCCTCCGGTCGGCACTCGCCGCTGCGCCGGCTCGACTGGGTGCTGATGGGCGCCGTCCTGGCGCTGTCCGTGCTCGGCGCGCTGCTCGTCTGGTCCGCGACCAAGCAGCGGCTCGCGGACGCGGGCGCCGACCCGAACGTCTTCCTCAAGCGCCACCTGCTGAACCTGGCGATCGGCCTCGTGCTCGCGACCGGGGCGATGTTGCTCGACTACCGGCTGTTGCGGGCCTACGCGCCGTTCGTCTACCTGGGCTCGCTGCTGGGCCTGGTCGCGGTGCTCCTCGTCGGCAGCACGATCAACGGCGCGCACTCGTGGATCGTGCTGCCGGCCGGCTTCCAGCTGCAGCCGTCTGAGTTCGCCAAGGTCGCGCTGATCGTCGGCGTGGCGATGATCCTCGGCGAGAAGCGCGACAGCCGCGAGGGGGTGCGCTCGACCCACCCCGGTGACGTCGACGTCCTCGTCGTCCTCGCGCTCGCGCTGGTGCCCATCGGCCTGATCATGCTGCAGCCGGACTTCGGCACCGTCATGGTGCTGGTCTTCGTGATCCTCGGCATGCTGGCCGTCAGCGGCGCGCCGCGGCGCTGGGTGCTCGGGCTGCTGCTCGGCGGCGTGCTGTTCGGCGCGGCGATCCTGCAGTTCCACCTGCTCAAGCCCTACCAGGAGGCCCGGCTCACCTCGTTCGTCTCGGCCGACGCCGCCACCAACTCGACCACCGGCTACAACGTCGACCAGGCCAAGACGGCGATCGCCAACGGCGGGATTTATGGCCGTGGCCTGCTGCACGGCCAGCAGACCCAGGGGCAGTTCGTCCCCGAGCAGCAGACCGACTTCGTGTTCACCGTCGCCGGCGAGGAGCTTGGCTTCCTCGGCGCGGGCGGGATCCTGGTCGCGCTCGGCGTGGTGCTGTGGCGGGCGCTGTCGATCGCCAGCGCCTCCGACGACTCCTTCGGCGCGCTGGTCGGCACCGGGGTGGTGTGCTGGTTCGCGTTCCAGGCGTTCGTCAACGTCGGGATGACCCTGGGCATCATGCCGGTCACGGGCCTGCCCCTGCCGTTCGTCTCGTACGGTGGCTCGGCCATGTTCGCGAACATGCTGGCAGTGGGCCTGTTGCAGAACGTCCGACTCCGGTCGCGCACGGACCCGTATGCCCTCTGAGGACTGGGTAGGCTGGCACCCATGGCCGGACAGTCGCTGTTCCCCCGCCTGGAGCCGCTGCTGCCCAGGGTCCGCAAGCCCGTGCAGTACGTCGGCGGTGAGGGGAACTCCACCGTCAAGCCCTGGGAGTCCGCCGCCGTCCGCTGGTGCCTGATGTACCCGGACGCCTACGAGGTCGGCCTGCCCAACCAGGGCCTGCAGATCCTCTACGAGGTCCTCAACGAGCAGCCGGACGTGCTCGCCGAGCGCGCCTACGCGGTGCTGCCGGACCTGGAGGCGCTGCTTCGCGAGCACGACGTGCCCCAGTTCACCGTCGACGCCCACCGCCCGGTCGGCGACTTCGACGTCCTCGGCGTCAGCTTCGCCAGCGAGCACGGCTACACCAACCTGCTGACCGCGCTCGACCTCGCCGGCATCCCGCTGCACGCCGCCGACCGCGGCGACGGGCACCCGCTGGTGATCGCGGGCGGGCACTCGGCGTTCAACCCGGAGCCCGTCGCCGACTTCGTCGACGCCGTCGTCCTCGGCGACGGCGAACAGGCCGTCCTCGACATCACCGACGTGGTCCGCGCGTTCAAGGCCGCGGGCTCGCCCGGCGGCCGCACGGAGCTGCTCGCCCGCCTTGCGCGGCGTCGCCTCGTGTACGTGCCGGCGTTCTTCGACGTCACCTACGGCAGCGACGGCGCGATCGCCGCCGTCACCCCCAACCGCGACGACGTGCCCGCTCGCCCGGCCAAGCACACGCTGTCCGACCTGGACTCCTGGCCGTACCCGAAGACGCCGCTGGTGCCGCTCGCGGAGACCGTGCACGAGCGGATGAGCGTGGAGATCTTCCGCGGCTGCACCCGTGGCTGCCGGTTCTGCCAGGCCGGAATGATCACCAGGCCGGTTCGCGAGCGCTCGATCGACACGATCGGCGCGATGATCGACGCCGGCCTGTCGGCATCCGGATTCTCCGAGGTGGGGCTGCTGTCGCTGTCGAGCGCCGACCACAGCGAGATCGGCGAGCTCGCGACCCAACTCGCCGACCGCTACGAGGGCACGAACACGTCGTTGTCGCTGCCGTCGACCCGGGTCGACGCGTTCAACGTCACTCTGGCCAACGAGTTCTCCCGCAACGGCCGTCGCAGCGGCCTCACCTTCGCTCCCGAGGGCGGTTCGGAGCGTCTTCGCAAGGTCATCAACAAGATGGTCAGCGAGGAGGACCTGATCCGCACCGTCAGCACCGCGTACGCGCAGGGCTGGCGACAGGTGAAGCTCTACTTCATGTGCGGCCTGCCGACGGAGACCGACGAGGACGTGCTCGGCATCGCGAAGCTCGCCCGCGAGGTGATCAAGGCTGGTCGCAAGGCCAGTGGGCACCGTGACATCCGCTGCACGGTCTCCATCGGCGGGTTCGTGCCCAAGCCACACACCCCGTTCCAGTGGGTCGGGCAGGCGCCCTGGGAGGTCACCGACCAACGGCTCAAGCTGCTGCGGGACACCGTCCGGGCCGACCGGGAGATCTCCCGTGCCGTCGGGTTCCGCTATCACGACGGCCGGCCGGGGATCGTCGAGGGCCTGCTCTCGCGTGGCGACCGCCGGGTGGGCCGGGTGATCGAACGGGTGTGGCGCGAGGGCGGGCGCTTCGACGGCTGGAGCGAGCACTTCTCCTTCGAGCGCTGGCAGCGCGCAGCGGCCGCCGAGCTCGAGCCGCTGGGCGTCTCGCTGGACTGGTTCACCACCCGGGAGCGCCCCGAACGCGAGGTGCTGCCCTGGGACCACCTCGACGCGGGCCTCGACCGCGACTGGCTGTGGTCGGACTGGCAGGACGCGCTGCGCGGCGCGGTCGAGATCGACGACTGCCGCTGGACACCTTGCTACGACTGCGGCGTCTGCCCGACGACGGGCTCACAGATCGAGATCGGACCGACGCGCCGCACGCTGCTGCCGCTGACCCCGGTGCCGCCGCTGCCCGCGCGCGCGCCGGCCGGGGCCCCGGCCGCGATGGTGCCGGCGACGGGGCAGGAGAAGGCCCGTGCCGCCGCGGCGCCCTGACGGCCCGCCGCCGCCACCGCCGGTCGCGCGGGTGCGGCTGCGGTTCGCCAAGCGGGGCCGGCTGCGGTTCCTCTCCCAGCTCGACATCGCGCGCAGCTTCGAGCGTGGGCTGCGCCGCGCGCGCGTGCCCATGGCCTTCTCGGCCGGCTTCAGCCCGCATCCGAGGGTCTCGTGGATCAACGGGGTGCCCACCGGGGCGGCCAGCGAGGCCGAGTACGTCGAGCTCGCGCTCGTCGAGGACGTCGACCCGGAGGCGCTGCGGGTCGCCTTGGACGCGGCCCTGCCGCCTGGGCTCGACCTGCTCGCCTGCGTGCCGGCGGAGGGTGGTCCACTGGCAGACCGGATCGAGGCGTCCCGCTGGAGCGTGCGCCTGCCGGGCGTGCCGGCGGACGACGTCGCCCGGGCGCTGGACGCGCTGCTGGCTCGGGAAAGTCTCGAGGTCGAGCGCAAAACCAAGTCTGGCCGCGGCCTCGTCGACGTGCGGCGAGCGGTGATCTGCGGCGTTTGCCGTGCGGAGACGCGCGACTGTGCGATACTGGATGTGGTCGTGCGGCATACGACGCCCGCTGTGCGACCAGACGACGTGCTGACTGCCCTCGGAGTGGTCGCCGTTCCGCCGCTGACGTTCCCGGTTCCGCCGGAGCCAACCAGGCTCGAGCAGGGACTGGTCTGTGTGGGCGGGACGCTGACGGACCCGTTGGTCGCCCCTACCGGGGTGCCGAACCATAGCGAGACGGGCCGGTTGGCGGGTCGACTCACAGCTTGACGCCAGGGCGTCGCAGGATTACGGCGGTTTGTCCGCCGGACGAGACAGTGGCTTCTGCGCGGCCGCGACTGCCCTGAGGCAGCGCGCCCGGGAGCCCGGAGGCTTCATATCCCGTGCCCGACGACACTCAGATTCCCAGCGACGACAACCAGACAGCGACGACGGCGGAACAGCCCGCCCTCTCGCCTCGACGCCGTCGCGCGGCCGGCCGACCAGCCGGTCCTCCCAGCGAGCCATCCGTCGAGCTGCCCTTCGAGCAGCCTGCCGACGGCCTGGAGCCACCCACCGCCAGTGGGGCCCCGGTCGACCTGGACTCGACCGACACGCCGGCCGTACTGGCCACGACCGACCCGGAACCCGTGACCGACATGGAATCCGCGGACGAGGACGAACTCGACCCGGCGGCCGGGGCGGTCGTACCCGCCCCGGCCGGTGAGGCCGAGCCGCCGGCGCCCGCGAGCGAGCCCACCGAGGCCGTGGCGGAAACCAGCACGACGCAGGTCGATGTCGCGCCGGTCGCCGTCGCCCCGGTCGATACGCCGCCGGTCGACTCCGACCCGGCGGTCCAGGAGGCACCAGCCAAGGCACCCGGCCGGTCGCGCGCACGCCGCGCGGTCCGGGCCGTGCTCACGCCCGTCGCGCCGCTTCCCGAGTCGGAGATCACCGCTCCCGTCGCCGCGGCGCCGGCTGAGCCGTCGACGGCCGAGGCCGGCGCGCCGGCTGCCGGCGAGGCGACCGGCGAGGTCGAGCCCACCCCGGTCGAGGCGCCGGTACGGCGCCGAAGCCGGGCCGCCCGTCGCGGCGCGTCCACGCCGGCCGAACCGTCCGCCGAGACGGCACAGGCGCCAACGGCCGGGACGCCCACCGGGGCCGTTCCTCCCGCCGTGGGCGAGCCGACCGCGGCCGTGGCCCAGCCCGTCGAGACGCCGGAGATCTCCGAGCCGGCGGCCGAGGTGCCCGCCGAGGCCGAGCCGGCCGCCCCGGCGGCCAGGACGCGTCGTCGCGCCGCCAGCCGGCGCACCCGCGCCACCGAGGAGCCCGCGGCCGGCGAGGTGGCCGAGGCTGAGCCGTCGGCCCAGACCGATGTACCCGCCACGCAGGCACCTGCCGCGGAGGCACCCGCGGCGGAGGCACCCGCCGTCGAGACACCGACCGCCGAGGCACCGGCACGGACGGGCGGAGGCGGCCGGTCGGCCGCTCCGCGGTGGAGTGCCGGGTCGACCTTCTCGGCGGGATTCGACACCCAGGAGTCCACGCCGCGCGTGGCCCGCCGCCCGGTGACCGCGGTGACCTTCCAGGCACCCGACCTGGCCGCCCACGAGCCGCCGGCCCCCCGTGGCCGCGAACGCGACCGTGATCGCGACCGGGATCGTGACCGTCCCCGCGACGGGGAGCAGCGCCCTGACCGGGCGGCGCCGGAGGTGGCCGTCCGGGAGACCGAGGAGGCCACGGAGGCCGGCGACGAGCTCGTCGAGCTTGCCGTGCTCGAGACCGGGGAGACCCAGGAGCCCGAGGCCGCCGACGCTGAGGCGGGCCTGGAGGACGCCGACCTGGCCGGCACCCGCCGCCGCCGGCGCGGCCGGCGTGGCCGGGGCCGGGCGCGTGGCGACGAGGACGGCTTCGACACCACCGAGGCGGCCACCGCCGAGGCCGGTGAGGGCGACGCGGGGCAGCCCGCCGCCGAGGACGACGACGAGGCCGAGGACGACGAGGCCGACGAGCAGCTCGCCGCCGACACGGGCGACGAGGACGAGGACGACGACGGGCGGCCCGGCTCACGCCGCCGTCGGCGCCGGCGGCGCCGGGCCTCACCCGGCGGGGAGGAGACCTCGTCGTCTCCGGACGACCCGCCGAACACGGTCGTCCACGTCCGTGAGACGCGCCGCGACGACGACCTCGTCCGCGGGGTCAGCGGGTCGACCAGGCTCGAGGCGAAGCGGCAGCGGCGCCGGGAGGGCCGTGACATCGGCCGGCGCCGACCGCCGATCGTCACCGAGTCGGAGTTCCTCGCCCGTCGTGAGTCGGTCGAGCGCCGGATGCTCGTGCGCAACGCCGGCGACCGCACCCAGATCGCCGTGCTCGAGGACGGCGTCCTCGTCGAGCACTTCGTCACCAGGGCCAGCTCCGCCTCGTACGCGGGCAACGTCTACCTCGGCCGGGTGCAGAACGTGCTGGCCAGCATGGAGGCGGCGTTCGTCGACATCGGCAAGGGCCGCAACGCCGTCCTCTACGCCGGCGAGGTGAACTACGACGCCTCGGGGCTGGAGGGCCGGCCGCGCAAGATCGAGCAGGCGCTCAAGCCGGGCCAGTCCGTGCTCGTCCAGGTCTCCAAGGACCCGATCGGGCACAAGGGCGCTCGGCTGACCAGCCAGATCAGCCTGCCGGGCCGCTACCTGGTCTACGTGCCGGACGGGCAGAGCGCCGGTATCAGCCGCAAACTGCCGGACACCGAGCGGTCCCGTCTCAAGAGCATCCTCAAGAAGATCACCCCCGAGGACGGCGGCGTGATCGTGCGGACGGCCGCCGAGGGCGCGAGCGAGCAGGAGCTCGAGCGGGACATCGAACGCCTCGCGGCCCAGTGGGAGGACATCGCCCGCAAGGCGCAGAAGGCCAGTGCCCCGGCGCTGCTGTACGGCGAGCCGGACCTGGTCGTCCGGGTGATCCGCGACATCTTCAACGAGGACTTCACCGAGCTGCTGGTGCAGGGCTCGGGCGAGGCCGAGACCATCGAGAACTACGTCGACATGGTCGCGCCGGACCTGCGTCCCCGGGTCCGCCGGCACGTCGGGACGATCGACCTGTTCACCGAGTACCGCGTCGACGAGCAGCTGGCCAAGGCACTGGACCGCAAGGTGTGGCTGCCCTCCGGTGGCTCGCTGGTGATCGACCGGACCGAGGCCATGACGGTCGTCGACGTCAACACCGGCAAGTTCACCGGCAAGGGCGGCAACCTCGAGGAGACCGTCACCAAGAACAACCTCGAGGCCGCGGAGGAGATCGTCCGTCAGTTGCGGCTGCGCGACATCGGCGGGATCATCGTCATCGACTTCATCGACATGGTCCTGGAGAGCAACCGCGAGCTGGTGCTGCGCCGGCTCACCGAGTGCCTCGGCCGGGACCGCACTCGCCACCAGGTCGCCGAGGTGACCAGCCTCGGCCTGGTCCAGATGACCCGCAAGCGGGTCGGCCAGGGCCTGCTGGAGGCGTACAGCGAACCCTGCGCGCACTGCAACGGGCGTGGTGTGCTCATCCACCTGGACGGCCACCAGACGCCGCCGCCCACGCCCATCCCGGTKCCCCCGCTCCGGCGCGCCGGCCGGCGCGGCGCCATCCCCGCGCTCGCGGCCGCGACCCTCGGGGACGGCGAGCAGCCAGGCGTGGCTGAGAGCGACCTGGAGATCCCCGAGGCCGCTGGTCTCCCCGACGGCCACAGCGGGGTCGCCGGGCCAGGCGAGGCCGCGGTCGAGACCACGGGAGGCGCCGAGGCCGGCGCCTCGCGGGAAGGCGGCCGCCGGTCCCGGCGGGCCCGCCGGGCGACGAGCCAGGTCATCTCCGCGGACGTGGTCCCACCGGCGCCGACGGCCGCCCAGCAGGCGGAGCCGAAGCCGGCCCAGAGCACGTCGGCCCAGCCGGTGCCGGCCGCGGCCGGCACCGGCTGGCCGGTCGCCATCGCGACCGGCGACGACCAGGCCCGCCAGGCATCCGTCGGTGAACCGGCTGGCACCGGCTGGCCGGTGAACGGCGCGGCGGCCTACCCCCAGGGCCACCAGAACGGCGGCGCGCCCACCGGCGCCACCGAGGATGCGGAGCACGCCGCGCCGGGGGGGCCGACCGTGTTCGCCAACTCGGCCGATCCGGACAGCGCCTCCGTCGACGCGGGCTCGGCGGGCGGCCGTGGCCGTCGGCCGCGGCGGGCATCCCGCCCGGTGGCGAAGCCGACGGAGTCCGTGGAGGCCAGCGCCTCCGCCGAGTAGGGCCAGCGTTCAGCGCCAGTCAACCGACTGGCGCTGAACGGGACTAGGCGGCGTGGCGGGGGTGGCCGGTGGGGATCGGTGCGTCCGGCCGCGCCGGCCGCTGGCGGATGAGCGGCTCGTCGTGGCCGGCGGCAGCGCGGGTGTCCCGAGCATCGCCGGCCGTCCCGTCCGGAGGCGTCCGGTCACGGTCGTGGCCGGCGAGCGCGCAGCGGCCGGCTTCGACGAGCAACTGGTCCAGGGCCACCCGTGAACGGCGCAGCGCGCCGTCCACCGCGTCCCTGGCCTTGTCGTGGTCGCCGAGCTGCAGCGCGTAGGTCGCGACGACGAGCGTCTGCACCAGATCGTCCTGGTCACCCAGGCGCGCGGCCGCCTCGTTGCGACGCGCGGCGGCGGTCGCCGCCGCCAGGCGCACCGTCAGCGCCCGTCCGTGCAGCGTCGCCCAGCAGGCCACCGGCACCGCCAGGAGAGCGACCAGCGCGACTGCGCCGGCCACCCAGGTCGCCGTCTCCCACTCCATCTCGGTCATCCCCCGGCCGCCCTTCCCGCCCCCGCCGGACGTCTCCGTCGCCGAAACCATCGTTCCTCGGCGGCCGGGGTGGTGACCATGACACGTCCGGATCACCCGCCCGTGATCCCGCCCTAGGCACGGGGCCACCCGCCCGCGCCGGCCTCGTGTACCCATCCGGACTGGCTACCAGCGGAGAGCGGCCGGTATTGAGGCGGTACCGAGCCTGATGTTGGGCGGACGCCGCGCGCCGGCCGGGACGCCGCGCGGGCAACCGGCGTGGATGAGGCGGTGCCGGTCAGCACCTTTCGCCATTGGGCCTGTAGGGTGGAGCGACACGGGGTAGGTTTGGTGCCCACTCCGGACGGGCTTTGGCCAGCTCAACAAGATCGACTGAGCGTCGCGCGGGCCCCCAGGGTGACTCCGTTTGGGAGATCCGGGGTGGTTGCGCGACCGGTGTGGCCGGAGCGCACGGGCACTGGGCACCTGAGGAGATGAGCTCGCGCGGCGGCTTTCGAGGTGCGCGTGGGCCCCAGGAGCAGGGAGAACTGGTGTACGCGGTCGTTGCCAGCGGCGGCAAGCAGCACAGGGTCGCCGTCGGCGATGTGGTTGACGTCGAGCTTCTCCCCGGTGAGCCGGGCGTGGCCGTGAACCTTCCGGCGCTGCTGCTCATCGACGGTGAGTCGGTCACCACCGACAAGGACGCGCTCGCGTCCGTCGCGGTGACCGCCGAGGTCGTCGGCGTCGTCAAGGGTCCGAAGATCCGGATCCACAAGTTCAAGAACAAGACCGGTTACCACAAGCGGCAGGGTCATCGCCAGAAGTTCACCCGGCTGAAGGTCACCGGCATCGAGACCAAAGAGGCCTGATCGAGATGGCGCACAAGAAGGGCGCGAGCTCCTCGCGCAACGGTCGTGACTCCAACGCCCAGCGGCTGGGCGTGAAGCGGTTCGGTGGCCAGTACGTGAAGGCCGGCGAGATCCTCGTCCGCCAGCGCGGCACCCACTTCCACCCGGGCGCGCTCGTCGGTCGGGGCAAGGACGACACGCTGTTCGCCCTGGCCGAGGGCCACGTCCAGTTCGGCACTCGCCGCGGTCGCCGCGTCATCAACATCGTCGCCCTGGAGACAGCCGCCGCGGCCTGACGCGGGCTGACCTGGTCGGGTCACCCTTGTCGCCGACCTTCGGTCGGCTTCCCGGGTGACCAGATCAGGATGTCTGCTCCGGGGGGCGACCCCCGGACCCCCGATGTCGGGCTTCGCCCGACTTACCAGGGTCGTGGCGCGGGTTTACGCAGAAGCCGCGCCGGGCTGGCCAGATGCCCGGCGCGGCCTTCGGCATGTTCGCGGTTCACGAGAACACCGCGGGCGCGATGACACTCAGGCAACATCTGTAGGTAGCGCGTATTCCGTAGGTAGCGCGAAGCGATCGAAAGGCTCGGGACAGTGCCCACGTTCGTCGACCGGGTGATTCTGCACGCCGGTGCCGGGGACGGCGGGCATGGCTGCGCGTCGATCCACCGAGAGAAGTACAAGCCGCTCGGCGGTCCCGACGGCGGCAACGGCGGCCGGGGCGGCGACGTCAGGCTGGTCGTCGACGCCAGCGTGACGACTCTGCTCGACTTCCACTTCCACCCGCACCGCCGCGCCACCAGCGGCCGGCCGGGGCAGGGTTCGAACAAGAGCGGCGCCGACGGCGAGGACCTCGTGCTCCCCGTCCCCGACGGCACCGTCGTGCTCACCCCGGACGGCGAGGAGATCGTCGACCTGGTCGGCGCCGGCAGTGTGTACGTGCTGGCCCACGGCGGGCGCGGCGGGCGAGGCAACGCGGCGCTCGCGTCCGCCCGGCGCAAGGCCCCGGGGTTCGCGGAGCTGGGCGAGCCGGGTGAGAGCCTCGACGCCGTCCTGGAGCTGAAGTCGGTAGCCGACGTCGCGCTCGTCGGTTACCCGAGCGCCGGCAAGTCGTCGCTGGTCTCGGTGCTGAGCGCCGCCAAGCCGAAGATCGCCGACTATCCGTTCACGACGCTGGTGCCGAACCTCGGCGTCGCCCAGGCGGGCGACCTGCCGCCCTACACCGTCGCGGACGTACCCGGCCTGATCCCAGGCGCTAGCCAGGGTCGCGGGCTGGGGCTGGAGTTCCTCCGCCACATCGAGCGCTGCTCGGTGATCGTGCACGTCCTGGACTGCGCGACGCTGGAGTCCGACCGCGACCCACTCTCCGACCTCGACGTGATCGAGGCGGAACTGGCCTCCTACTCGGCCGATCTCGCTGGCAGACCGCGGATCGTCGTCCTCAACAAGATCGATGTCCCGGACGCCCGGGACCTCGCCGAGATGGTCACCGCCGACCTGCGGGCCCGCGGCCTCGAGGTCTTCTCGATCAGCAGCGCGACCCGGGAGGGCGTGCGGCAGCTGTCGCTGTACCTCGCCGGGATGGTCGCCGAGCATCGCCGCGCGTCGCCGGTGGCGTCGGCGACGCGGATCGTGCTGCGCCCCCGCGCGGTCGACGAGCCCGACTTCGCCGTGCGCGCCGTCGGTGACGGATTCGTCGTCACCGGCGCGAAGCCGCTGCGCTGGATCCGCCAGACCGACTTCACCAACGACGAGGCGATCGGCTTCCTCGCCGACCGGCTCAGCCGGCTCGGCGTCGAGGCCGAGCTCGCCCGGCTCGGCGCGGAGCCGGGGGCCGAGGTCACGATCGGCGATGTCACGTTCGACTGGGAACCGACGCTGTCCGGTCGCGGCGCCCTCGCCGGCTACGCGGCGGCTCGCGCCGACGAGGAGACCGGCGCGGTGGCGACCATCGGTGGCACCGCCGGCCGCGGGCGCTCGGCCGAGCAGCTGCTCGGCCCGCGCGGCAGCGACGACCGGCTGCGCACCTCGGTCCGGCTGACCCGCGGCGAGCGGCTCGCCCGCGCGGCCCGGCGGCTGACCGACGTGGACGAGGTGGAGTCCGTGTTCGAGGACGCCCTGGGCGGCGTCGTCGTCGACGAGGACGGTGTGGTCACCCGCGCAGGCGAGCGGGACGCGGGCTGGGACGACGCCGCCTGGAGCGGCGACGACCAGGAGCGCGACGACGAGGATGCGGACGGCGAAGACAGGGACGACGAAGGCAGGAACCACGAGGACGCGGCCGGCGGCCGGTCTGGCGGGGCGGGGGACGAGGGGTAGGCGTGCGTTCGTTCGTTGAGCACGCGCAACGGGTCGTCGTCAAGGTCGGGTCGTCGTCGCTGACGACCGCCGCCGGCGGGCTGGACGCGGACCGGCTCGAGGCGCTCGTCGCGGCGGTACGCCCGCTCGCCGGGCGCCGGCTGGTGCTGGTGAGCTCCGGCGCGATCGCCGCCGGGCTCGCCCCGCTGGGGCTCGCGCGCCGGCCGCGCGACCTCGCCACCCTGCAGGCCGCGGCGAGCGTCGGGCAGAGCGCGCTGGTGCACCAGTACGCGGAGGCGTTCCGGCGTTCGGGTCACCAGGTCGGCCAGGTGCTGCTCACCGCGACCGACGTCATCCGGCGTACTCATTACCGCAACGCCCGCACCGCGCTCGACCGGCTGCTCGAACTCGGCATCGTCCCGATCATCAACGAGAACGACGCCGTGGCCACCCAGGAGATCCGCTTCGGCGACAACGACCGCCTCGCCGCGATCGTCTCCCATCTCGTCTCCGCCGACCTGCTGGTGCTGTTGTCCGACGTGGACGGGGTCTACGACGCGAACCCGCGGCTGGGGCCGGCGAACCTGGTGCGTGACGTGCGGTCGGACACCGATCTGGCGGGCCTGTCCGTCAAGGGCGCCGGCGCGGCCGGTGTCGGCACCGGCGGGATGGCGACGAAGATCGGCGCGGCCCGGATGGCCGCGTCCGGCGGGGTGACCACGATCGTCACGTCGGCGGCGCTCGCCGCGGCCGCGCTGACCGGTGAGGAGGTCGGCACGGTCTTCCACCCGACCGGCCCGCGCCGAGCGTCCCGGCTGCTCTGGCTACAGCACGCGACCGCTCCCCAGGGCCGGCTGCACCTCGACGTCGGCGCGGTCGCCGCGGTCGTCGACCGCCGGGCGTCGCTGTTGCCCGCCGGCCTGACCGCCGTCGACGGCGACTTCTCCGCCGGCGACCCGGTCGACCTCGTCGACCCGTCCGGCCACCCGGTGGCGCGCGGCCTCGTCGCCTTCGACGCCGCGGAGCTGCCCAGCATGCTCGGCCGCGGCACCGCCGAGCTGGCCGCGGACCTCGGGCCCAGCTACGAACGCGAGGTCGTCCACCGCGACGACCTGGTCCTCCTCCTGCGCACCCGCTGACTGGCCGCACAAAACGAGGGCCGCCGAAGCGGGCCTTGCCAACCTCGGATCAGGACAAAAAAACAGAGGCCCGCCGAAGCGGGCCTCGACCCAGCGACCTAGATCCCTGGGGGGTGTAGCTAGCCTAGCAGAAGTGAATCCTCGTCCAGCGGCGCGGCGGAGTAGAGCGCTTCGTGGAACCTATTTCGGCAACTGAGACCCTCGACGTTGGCCCGATGCCAGTTTCCAGCGATCCTCCGCGACGCTGATGGCCGCGCGATCCGAAAGCCTGACGACTGGTAGATGCCGTTGCGGACATCCTTCGCCCCACGTGATCACCGCGTACGTGTTGTCGTCGTCGCGGATGCGGCCAGATCACGACCCTGACAACACGTCGGCGACGATCAAGGCCGGGGCAGACGTTGGCGACCGCGACAGCAGCTGCCGACCGCCGGTCAGGTGGTCGTGTCGACGGTGCTGCCGTTTGGGCCCTTGTGGACCTGGATCTGGGTGGGGATGCGGAGGCGGAGGTCGGCCACGTGGCTGACGACACCTACCAGGCGGCCGCCGGAGCGGAGCTCGTCGAGGACGTTCATGACCTCGTCGAGGCTGTCGGGGTCGAGGGTGCCGAAGCCCTCGTCGATGAACAGCGCGTCGATGGCGTGGCCGCCGGACTCGGCGCTGACTACGTCGGCGAGCCCCAGCGCCAGCGACAGCGCGGCCTGGAAGGTCTCGCCGCCGGACAGGGTCGCCGTCGGGCGGGAGCGGCCGGTCCAGGCGTCCTCGACGAGCAGGCCGAGGCCGGCCCGTCGCCGCCGGTCGCGGCGCTCGCCGGCGTCGTGGACGAGGGTGTAGCGCCCGCCGCTCATCACCGACAGCCGCCGGCTCGCCGCCTGCGCGACCTCCTCCAGCCGAGCGGCCAGCACGTAGCTCGACAGCGGCATGCCGTGCAGGTTGCCCCCGCGCCCGGTGGCAAGCTCGGCGAGCGCGCGCAGCTGGTCCGCCGTGGTCCTGCGCGGCGCCAACTCCGCGTACGCGCCGGCGTACTCCTCGACCAGCGCCGCGAGCCGGCGGGACCGCTCGGTCGCGGTCGCCACGGCCGCCAGCGCGTCCTCGTGCGCCGTCCTCGCCTCCTGGGCGGCGCGCTCGTGCTGTTCCAGCGGGATCGGCGCGTCGTCGGTGATCCCGGCCAGCTCCGGCGCCTCCAGGCGGGACTGGACCTTGACTCGTTCCTCCCGGTGAGCCTGGATGCGCGCCTGGGCATCGGCCAGCCAGGTGGTGTCACGGACGGCGGCCAGGGCATCCGCCGGGCCGGCGAAGCCGGCCTCCGTCGCGGCGGCGGTCGCCGCGGCCTCGGCCCGCCGGGCTTCACCCGCCGCCCGGGCGGCCGTGAGCACGGCCTCCCGCGCCGCCTCGCACCTGCCGGCGAACGCCGCCACGGCGTCGACTCGCTGCGCGAGCCGGGCGCGGTCGCGCAGCGGGTCCGGAACCTTCGCCAGCGCCCTGGCGGCCCGGTCGCGGGCCGCCGCGGCGCGCAGCCCGGCCTGGCGTTCCTCGGAGCGATGGGTCGCGAGGTCCGCGTGCGCGGCGGTCTCGGCGCGCGCGAGTTCGGCGAGCTCCGCCTCCGCGCCGGCAAGGTCGCCCGCCGTCGTGGCCGCATCGGCCGCGGACGCCGCGAACGCGCGCGCGACCGCCGCCAGCTCGGCGGCACTGCCCTCGGCCGGCCCCGGGCCGTCCCCGGCGGAAAGGCCGGCCGGGTAGGCCGCGGTGTCGGCGCCGTCGGCCGGTCCCGCGAGCAGCACCGCCTCGTCGAGCAGGGTGCCGCGCAGCTCGCCCAGCAGTTCCTGGACCGCGCCCGCGCCCGCGTCCGCGCCCGCGGCGGCCGGCTCGTCGGCGCGCAGCGCCTCCGGGGCGCGCAGCAGCGTCGCGCGCAGAGTGCGCACCTGCCCCGTCAGCCCGGCGACGCGTCCCTGCGCATCCCGCGCCGCGGCCTCGCGCCGCGAGGCGTCCTCGTCGGCGGCCCGTTCGTCGTCCTTGTTGACGTGGTCGGCGCGGACCTCGGCCGGGTCGGGGTGGGCGAGCGAGCCGCACACCGGGCAGGGGGCGTCGTCGGCGAGGGCGGCGGCCAGCTCGGCGGTGATCGCGTCGAACCGCTGCTGGCGCAGCTCGGCCGCGCGGGCGCGGGCGCGGACCGCGACGGCCTGGGTGTCGCCCGCGGCGAGAAGCGCCGCCTGCCGGGCGCGGACGGCGTCGGCGAGGTCGGCCAGCTGGTCAGCGCGCTCCGCGAGCGCCGGGGCGATCCGCGCCGCCTGCCTGGCCCGTTCGACGCGGGCCTGCGCGGTCTGGCGGACGGCGGGGAACGTCGTCTCGATCTCGGTGACGCGGACCTCGGCGGCCTGGGCGTGGATGAGGGCGTCCCGGTCGGCCGCCGCCACCTCCCGCTCGGCCTCGTCGGCGGTGGTGAGCGCGAGCGCCAGCACCTCAAGCCTGCCTGACTCGGTATGCGCATGCGCGGCGAGCCAGCCCAGCCCGTCCGCGTCCGCGTCGGGGCTGGCGCGCAGCTGCCCGGCCGGCTCGGGGGTCACGTCAAGGGACGGCACGGCGGCGGCGTCGAGCGCGGCGCGGGCCGCGGCCTCGTCTCGGGTGGCTCGGCCGGCCTCGTCGGCCCGCCCGGCCGCGTCGGCGACGGCCCGGCTGACCGCACCGGCCCGGCCCGCCGCGTCCAGTTCCGCGGCGAGGGAGCTGATCTCAGGTGCGAGCTCGTCGAGCTGGAGGAGCCGGGTGCGCAGGAGGGTCCGATCCTCGGCTCGCCGCGCCGCCTCACGGGTCGTGGCCAGCTGGTGGTCGGCGAGCTCGCGGGCCCGCGCGGCGGCGTCGCGGCGCGCGGCGGCGGATATCTGCCCGGCACGGGCGGCCTCGGCGAGGGACGCCACCCAGCCGGGCCCTGACCGTTCATCGGTGCCGCCCGGCGTCGCGTCGTCCCGCCACTCGTCGGCCGGCAGGCTGTCCTTCGGCCGATCGTCGTCCGGGTGGCCCTCCAGGCCGGCGGCTTCGATGATCTTCGCGTGGACGCGGTCGAGGGACTGGCGGGCGACGTTGTAGTCGTCGGTTGCGCGCTTGGCGCGGTCAGCGAGCCACTGTTCGACCCGCTCGAACAGGCCGACGCTGAACAGCTGCTTGAGCAGCGCCTCGCGGGCGTCGTTGTCGGCGTGCAGGAAGTCGGCGAACCGGCCCTGGGGGAGCATGACCACCTGGAAGAACTGTTCGGGCTTCATCCCGAGGTGCAGGCTGATCTCCAGGCCGACGTCGTCGTTACGCGTGGCCTCGGTCCGCCAGCCTGATCCGGTCCACTTCTCCAACGTCGCCTTCGGGTGCTCCCGCTGCGTGCCGGTGCCGCGGCGCTTCGGCCGGTCCCACCCGGGGGAGCGGGTGACGCGGAAACGCCCGGCCGGCACCGAGTACTCCAGCCGCACCCGCGGGGCCGCGTCCGCGGCAGCGTGGTGGGAGCGCAGGTCGCGCACGCCGCGCAGGCCGGGGACGGCGCCGTAGAGCGCGAAGCCGAGCGCGTCGAGCAGCGTCGTCTTCCCGCCGCCCGTCTCGCCACACAGCAGCACCAGGCCGCCCGCGCCCAGCTGGTCGAGGTCGAGCTCCACGACGCCGGGAAAGGCGCCGAACGCGGTCAGCTCGAGGCGATGCGGGCGCATCAGCCGGCCTCCGCCGCCATGGCCGCGAGCCGGGCCTCGGTGAGCGCGGTGGCGAGCAGCTCGCGTTCGGCCTCGGTCGCTGAGGTGCCGCGGGCGAAGCCGACGAAGTCGGCGGCGACGTCGAGGTCGTCGCGGCCACGGGTGCGCCGCGCGAACGAGCCGGTGTCGGCGGCGTCGGCGTCCTCCGGTTCGTGGCGCAGGACCAGGGTGCGCGGGAAACGCTCGCGCAGCGCCGTCATCGCGTCCATCGGGCGGGCCTGGTCGGTGAGCACCGCGGCGATGAAGTCGTCGGCGTGCTCGCCGTACTCCAGCCGGGTGAGCAGGTCCGCGAGCCGGCCGCGAAGGATCGTCATCCGCCGTCGCGTCGGGACGGGGATCGCCTCCACCCTGGTCAGGCCGGCCGGGCCGAGCTCGGCGAGCAGCGTGGCCTTCGCGTCACCGGCCTCGGAGAACGAGTACGCCAGCGGTGAGCCGCTGTAGCGCACCTGCTCCCTGTCCTGGACTCGCTGCGGCCGGTGCAGGTGGCCGAGCGCGGTGTAGGTGATGCCGTCGAACAGCGACGCCGGGACGTGCGCGATGCCGCCGACACTGATGTCGCGCTCGCTGTCGCTGCCGGCGGCGCCGGTGACCCAGGCGTGCGCGACGACGACCGATCTGGCGCCGGGATGGCCGGCCAGGTCGGCCCGGACGGCGGCCATCGCCCGGCGCATCGTCGCCGCGTGGGACAGCGGCGCCGCCCGGCGGCCCCGGCCGGCGGCGGCCGGGCGGCGCGCCGGAGCGGGTATGAGGCTAGGCGCCAGCTCGTCGTCGTCGAAGAGCGAGACCATGCCCGGGAAGGGCGGTTCGGCCGGCCCCTCGGCGACCGCCAGGGGCGCCAGTCCGGCCGGGACCCCCGCGGCGTCACCGGTCGAGGCCCGGTAGCCACCCCGCTCGTTCGCCAGAGCACTGAGGCCGGCGTCCGGGCCGGTGCCGTGGCCGGCGGTGTCAGCATCGGCGCCCTGGCCGGCTGGTCCGTCGCCTGGGGCGTCGACCTCGGGAAGGGCGACCTCGGGAAGGAGGTCGGCGACGGCGGCGGGCTCCAGGTAGGGGATCGGGTACACCCGCACTGGGCCGAACCGGTCCTCGACCACGACGGGCGTCGCGAGCTCGGCGGGGTCGGTGCGGATGCGGACGCGAGGGTCGAGCAGCCCGGCCTTGTCACCCAGGCGCGCGGGCGCGTCGTGGTTGCCGCTGATGACCACCACGCGGGCGCCGGTGTCGCGCAGCCGGGACAGCGCCTCGTCGAACAGGCGCAGCGCGCTCAACGGTGGGATCGCCCGGTCGTGCACGTCGCCCGCGACCACGACGAGGCCGACGCGCTCGGCGCGGGCCACGTCCACGAGGTGGTCGACGAACGCGGCCTGCGCGGCGCCGAGGTCATACCCGTGCAGGCCGCGCCCGAGATGCCAGTCGGACGTATGCAGGACGAGCATGTCCCCCCTTCCCGCCGGTCCGAGCCCTCCCCGCCGATCGGGCCGGGCCCGCCCGCGCGTCGCCGCGGCACGGCGGCGGATCGGTGAAAGCCGCGTCCAGCGGCGCCGGGCGCCGGGCGTCGAGCACCGGGCGGCGGATCGGTGGAGATGCCGAGAGCATCGGTAGCGTAGGCGATCCGTTCGTGTCCGGTTCGCACCCCGTGCCCGCTCGGCGCGGCCGGAGTGCTGGCGTAGCGGTTCGTACGCGCGCGGACGTACGTCGATGCCGCCGTCGGGCTGACGACGCCAGCCACGCCAGGCAGCAGGCTGGTCACCATGACCTCACCACGAACCGGCCCGGCGGCGGATGGCGACCGGCATCGCGCGGCTCGCCCGCGCGATGGCTGACCGCCGCCGAGGTAGGGCCAGCCCCACCCGGCCCCGGGGGTCTGGGGCCGCCAGGAGCCGCCGGTTTTCTGGACCCAAAGCCGGTGGACAGCTCCAGTGACCATCGCGCCGCCATCCACGACTGTTTGGGGCGTGGGCGGCGCGCCGGTGTCCAGGCGGTGTGGCACCCGCTGTGTCCTACCTCACTTCTTGCCGATCGGCCGATGCGTTTTTCAGATCTGGGCCGTCTTCTCGATGACCGCGCCGAGTTCCTTGGCCTGCGCGGGCGGGTTCGGGACGCCGTGCGGGGCGGCCCGGTCCGCCGGGTGGGCCGGGCGGTTGAGTGGCCTATCAACCGAATAACGGATGGGCGCCGTCGGGCGGCCGCGACATCATCGAGGTCACTCGCCTCGAACGGGAGCTGTCGTACCTGCTCAGTACCTTCGGTGCCGTCCGGTGGCGACAGCCCCACGTGGCTCGCGGGCGCCGTCACCGGGCGCCTGCCGGCGCCGCCCGCCACACCCGCACGCCTGTTCACGAGTGACCGCCGCCTGCGCCGTCGACGACGAGCGAGCCCGAGAACCGACCGGGAGAGAACACCATGAGGGACGTGGCCCCCGAGCAGGACAGCTCGGAGACCCAGCTGCCTCCGCCTTCACCGCCGCCCGCGCCGCCGGACCAGCGCCGCCCGTCGTGGCGCAGGTGGGTGGGAGCGGTCGGCGTCGTCTTCGTCTTCTTCATCGTCGGCGTCGTCGGCCTGCCCTTCCAGGGCAAGCTGGGTGAGGTCCAGAAGAACGACAACGCCTCGTACCTGCCGGGGTCCGCCGAGTCGACCAAGGTCGACACCGAGTCGGAGAAGTACCGCTCCGTGGCGACGATCCCGGGCTTCATCGTCTACCAGCGCGACGGCGGCCTGACTGACGGCGACAAGACGAAGATCGACGGTGACCGCGCGGCCTTCGGCAAGATCGACGGGGTGGCCGCCGACCAGATCGGGCCGACCCAGTTCAACAAGGACGGCTCGGTCGCCTCGGTCTCGGTTCCGCTGATCGGCAAGAACGGCGACGTCGAGGTCGACGGGGAGAAGCTCAGCGACACCGAGAAGTCGATCATTGATACGGCCCGCGACGAGGCTCCCGACGGCCTGAAGATTCACAGTGCCGGCGCGGGCGGCCTGCTCGTGGCCTTCATCGACGCGTTCGCCGGGCTCGACGGGCAGCTGCTGCTAGCGGCAGGTCTCGTCGTCATCATCATCCTGCTCGTCGTCTACCGCAGCCCGATTCTGTGGTTCTTCCCGTTGCTCAGCTCGGTCTTCGCGCTCGGCCTGTCCTCGCTGGTGATCTATCCGTTGGCCAAGCACGACGTGCTGACGCTCACCGGCCAGAGCCAGGGCATCCTGTCGGTCATCGTGATCGGCGCAGGCACCGACTACGCGCTGCTGCTGGTCAGCCGGTACCGGGAGGAGCTGCACGACCACGCCAGCCGGATGAACGCCATGCTCGCGGCCTGGCGGGGTGCCGCGCCGGCGATCGCCGCGTCCGGTATCACCGTCGTTCTGGGTCTGCTCTGTCTGGCGCTCGGCGAGCTGAACTCGAACAAGAGCCTCGGGCCGGTCTGCGCGATCGGCGTCGCCTGCACGATGCTGTTCATGTTGACCTTCCTGCCGGCGTTCCTGGTGCTGTTCGGCCGGTGGGTGTTCTGGCCGCGCCGGCCGAAGGTCGACCACCAGGCCGACATCGCCACCCACGGCCGGTGGGCGCGGATCGCCGAGCTGGTCGGCCGGCGCGCCCGGCTCGGCTGGATCTCGACCGCCGTGTTGCTGCTGATCTGCGTCGCGTTCCTGCCCGGGTTGCGCACCGGCGGCCTGTCGACGATGGACAGCTTCACCTCCGAGCCGGACGCGATCGTCGGACAGAAGATCTTCGACGCCAACTTCGACGCCGGTGCCGGCGCCCCGGCGGTCATCACGGCGAAGGCCGACCAGGCGAACGCCGTGATCGCCGCCGTGTCCAAGGTCCAGGGCGTGGACACCAAGCCGGGCTCGGTCTGCGTCGAGGTCGACTACGGCAAGATCCCCGACGCGCTGAAGTCCGGGGCGGTCACGCCGGCCGACCTGGCCGGCGGAGCCTGCCCGCCGGCGGCCATCCAGGTGAAGCCGGTCGACGGCCGGCTCGCGATCGACGCGACGCTCGCCTACCGGTACGACACGTCGGAGGCGGACGCCACGGTCCTGCGCATCCGGGACGCCGTGCGCGCGGTGCCCGGCGCCGAGGCGCTCGTCGGCGGCTCGACGGCGGTCAACCACGACGTCAACGCGGCCTCTCGGCACGACCGCAACCTGGTGATCCCGATCGTGCTGCTGGTGATCCTCCTGGTGCTCGGACTGCTGCTGCGCGCGCTCGTGGCCCCGCTGCTACTGATCGCGACCGTGGTGCTCTCGTTCGCCGCGTCCCTGGGCGTGTCGGCGGTGATGTTCAACCACGTGTTCGACTTCGCCAACGCCGATCCGGCGTTCCCGCTGTTCGCCTTCGTCTTCCTGGTAGCACTCGGCATCGACTACAACATCTTCCTGATGACCCGGGTGCGAGAAGAGGCGTTGATGTTCGGCACGCGCAGTGGCATCACGCGCGGGCTGTCCGTCACCGGCGGCGTCATCACCTCCGCCGGGCTCGTGCTCGCGGCCACGTTCGCGGTGCTGGCGGTGCTGCCGCTGGTCTTCCTCGCCGAGGTCGGCTTCACGGTCGCGTTCGGCGTCCTGCTGGACACGATCATCGTGCGGTCGATCCTGGTCCCGTCGCTCAGTCACGAGATCGGCAAGAAGATCTGGTGGCCGTCCAAGCTCGCCCGCGCGGCCGACTGACCGTACAGGCGGTGACCTGATCCAGGCGCAGCTTCTGATCAGGCACAGCTCCAGGAACCGGAGACCTGAGGCCGCGCGGTCAGCCGCGCGGCCTCAGGCTGTCCAGCACCATCCACGCTGGCTGGCGCCCGTCTCACGGGCGCCCGTCTCACGCGCGTCGGCCGCGCGGGGGAAGGTAGCCTCGGAGACTGGTGCGCCGCGCCAGCGCCGCGCCGGTTCGGCATGTTCGCTGATCTTCGGTCGGCCGTTCGGTGGACCGCGATGCCGGCTCAGGGGTGACCCCTGGGGCCCGGTGAGAAGGGAACGGTCATGCAGGTCTCCGCGGAGGACGTCCGAGCAAGCGCCGTGCGCGCGAAGCGGGCCGCGGCGGCGCTGGCCCCACTGTCGCGGGCCGCGAAGGACGCCGCGCTGCTGGGGATGGCGGACGCGCTGCTGGTGCGCGCCGAGGAGCTGCTCGCCGCCAACGCCGAGGACGTCGCCGCCGCCCAGGCCGCCGGCACGGCGGCCGCGATGGTCGACCGGCTCACCCTCACCGAGGCCAGGCTCGCCGGGATGGCCGACGGGTTGCGCCAGGTCGCCGGCCTCGACGACCCGGTCGGCGAGGTGATCCGCGGCCGGGTGCTGCCGAACGGGATGGAGCTGCGCCAGGTGCGCGTCCCGCTCGGCGTCGTCGGGATCATCTACGAGGCCCGGCCGAACGTCACCGTCGACGCCGCCGGGCTGTGCCTGAAGAGCGGCAACGCCGCCCTGTTGCGCGGCAGCGCCTCCGCGGTGCACTCCAACATCGCGCTCGTCGGCGTGCTGCGCGACGCGGCCGAGGCCGCGGGGCTGCCCGCCGACGCCGTCCAGCTGGTCCCCGGCGTCGACCACGAGTCGGTCAAGCACCTCATGCAGCTGCGCGGGCTGGTCGACGTGCTCATCCCGCGCGGTGGCGCGGGGCTGATCCGCGCCGTCGTCGAGGAGTCGACGGTGCCGGTGATCGAGACCGGCGTCGGCAACTGCCACGTCTACGTCGACGCGGCCGCCGACCTCGACATGGCGGTCGCGATCGCGCTCAACTCGAAGACCCAGCGGGTGTCGGTCTGCAACTCCGCCGAGACCCTGCTCGTGCACGCCGACGTCGCCGRCGAGTTCCTGCCCCGGGTACTCGGCGCGCTCACCGAGGCCGGCGTGACGGTCCACGGCGACGACGCGGTCCGGGCCGTCGCCCCGGAGGCCCTGGCCGCGACCGAGGACGACTGGGGCGCCGAGTACCTCTCGCTCGATCTCGCGGTGAAGGTCGTCCCGTCGCTGGACGCCGCCGTGGAGCACATCCGCGCTTACGGCACCGGCCACACCGAGGCGATCGTCACCCGCTCGCTCGCCGCGTCCCGCCGCTTCATCGCGACCTGCGACAGCGCCGCCATCATGGTGAACGCCTCCACCCGGTTCACCGACGGAGAGCGGTTCGGCATGGGCGCCGAGATCGGCATCTCCACCCAGAAGCTGCACGCCCGGGGGCCCATGGGCCTGCCCGAGCTGACCTCCACCACCTGGGTCGCCATCGGCGACGGTCACCTCGTGTAGCGGCGAACCCTGTTCGCCGCCCTCCGGGCGGCTCCCAGCGGCCACACGACGATGTCTGCCCAGGGGGCGCGACCCCCTGGAACTCCCGATGTCGGGCTGCGCCCGACGAGCAGGTGGATCTTCTTCCCTGACCTGCGAACAGCTTCATCGTGTCCGAGTCCAGGCGTGGCGGATATATCTCCGCGCCGGGCATCGGTTTGGGTCCTGGGCGGCCAGACTGGAGCGGGTAGCCAGGGACGGAGGGCGTGATGGGTGTGACGGGCGGGTTGCGAGGGGCGACGAGCGACGGGGTGAGCGTCGAGCGTGCCGTGCGAGGGCTCGCGGCGGACGACGCGGCGGAGCTGGCCGGCGAGGTGCTCGGCGACGGGGCGGTCGCGTTCGTCGCCGGCCTGCAGCGCACGTTCGGCCCCCGTCGCCGGGAACTGCTCCACCGGCGGGCCCAGCGGCGCGCCCTGATCGCCGCCGGCGGCACGCTCGACTTCCTGCCCGAGACCGCCGACGTCCGGGCCGGCGACTGGCGGGTCGCACCGCCGGCGCCGGATCTCACCGACCGCCGCTGCGAGATCACCGGCCCGACCGACGCGAAGATGGTGATCAACGCGCTCAACAGCGGCGCACGGCTGTTCATGGCCGACTTCGAGGACGCCAACGTCCCCACCTGGTTCAACCTGCTGGACGGCCAGCGCAACCTGACCGCGGCGATCGCCGGCACGCTGACCTTCACCAATCCCGACGGCCGCTCCTACCGGCTCGGCGAGCAGACGGCCACCCTCGTCGTCCGCCCACGAGGCTGGCACCTGCCCGAGCGGCACGTGCTCGTCGACGGCGCGCCGATGTCCGGGTCGCTCTTCGACGCCGGGCTCTACCTGTTCCGCAACGCGCGCACGCTCGTCGACGCCGGCCGCACGCCCGCGTTCTACCTGCCCAAGCTGGAGAGCCACCTCGAGGCCCGGCTGTGGAACGACGTGTTCACCGCCGCCGAGGACGCGCTCGACCTGCCGCGCGGCACCATCCGGGCGACGGTGCTCATCGAGACGCTGCCCGCCGCGTTCGAGATGGAGGAGATCCTCTACGAGCTGCGGGAGCACTCGGCCGGGCTCAACGCCGGCCGCTGGGACTACATGTTCTCCACCATCAAGACGTTCGCGTCGCGGCCGGCGGAGTTCCTGCTGCCGGACCGCGGCTCGGTGACGATGACGGTGCCGTTCCTGCGGGCGTACACCGAGCTGCTCGTCGCCACCTGCCACCGTCGCGGCGCGCACGCGATCGGCGGCATGGCCGCGTTCATCCCGTCCCGGCGGGATCCGGAGGTCAACGCGGCGGCGCTGGCGAAGGTGCGGGCCGACAAGGAGCGCGAGTCGGGAGACGGGTTCGACGGCAGCTGGGTCGCGCACCCCGATCTGGTGCCCGTCTGCACCGAGGTCTTCGACGGGGTGCTCGGCGACGCGCCCAACCAGCTCGCCCGCCAGCGCGACGACGTCCACGTCACCGCCGCCCAGTTGCTGGACATCGCCGCCACCCCGGGCGAGATCACCGAGGCCGGCGTGCGGATCAACATCAGCGTCGGCCTGCGGTATCTGGAGGCCTGGCTGCGCGGCACCGGCGCCGTCGGCATCGACAACCTCATGGAGGACGCGGCCACCGCCGAGATCTCCCGCAGCCAGCTCCACCAGTGGGTCGCCGCGGGCGCGAAGCTCGCGGACGGCCGGGTCGTCACCGCGGAGCTGGTCCGCGCCGTGCTCGCCCAGGAGGTCGAGCGGCTGCAGGCCGCCGGCGGCGCCGAGGCGTTCGCGGCCGGACGGTGGAAGGACGCCGTCGAGCTGTTCGAGCAGACCGCGCTCGGCGAGCCCTACGCCGAGTTCCTGACGCTGCCCGCCTACGACCGGATCTGACCCTCGGGGGAGGGCCGGTCACCGGCGGTGGTGGTCGAAGAAGTCGAGCACGGCCTGGGTCGCCGGGAAGGTCCGGCCGGCCGCCGAGTTCCCCACCGCCGATGGGCGGTCGCTGGACGCAGCCGGTCCGCCCGGCCAGACATGAGTGCCGCCGTCCACCGTCACCAGGTCCACCTCGATGTCGCGGCCCGCGGCGCCCGCCCCTGCGCAGCCAAGATCGCGTCGCTGGCTGACACCGACCATCAGAGTCGTCGGTCCGGAGGCCGGGCGACAGCCGTAGCTCTGGACGAAGGTGTCCAGCCGGTTGACGTTGTCGGCGTAGGGCGCCGTCGTGTCCGCCGTCCCGTTGATGGCGAGTACCGACGGCCCGGAGCCGGCCGCGACGGCGGCGGCCGGGCAGGTCGACGGCGGAGTGCCCGACACCAGCGCGACCGCCGCGAACGGGAAGGGCGGGCGGCAGGCGAGCAGCCCGGCGAAAGCGCCGCCGTTGGAGTGGCCGGCGGCGTAGATCCGGTCCGGGTCGACACACAGCCGCGAGGTCAGATCAGTCAGCAGCGCGTGCGCGAAGCCGTAGTCGTCGGCGGCGCCGTCAGTCCCGAGGATGTTCCACTTGGTCGGATCGCCGAGAGCGGCGGGGGTGACCACGATGTATCCACGCGCGGTGCCGGTGGCCGCCAGCAGCGTGCTCGCTTCCTGGTCGCGCACGCTGCCGCCGAACCCATGGAAGTCGAACACCAGCGGACTGGCCGTCGTGCCCCGATAGCCGTCCGGCAGCGCCAACAGGTAGGAACGATCGACCCCGCCGTAACGGAACGCCTGGGTACCGGCGGCGGACGGCGCCGGGCGGGCGGGTGCACAGCTCGCCGTCGCGGCGCCGGCCACTGGCGTCGCGGCGCCGGCCACCGCCGTCGCGGAGCGAGTCACCGGCGCCGCCCGCTCGGGGGTGCCAGCGCAGCCGGCGGTGATCATCGTCGCGAGCGCCGCCGCCGCGAAGGCGGCGCATACCCGCCGCCGAGGACCGCTGCCTCGGGCCGCCACCCCCGCCTGGTCGATCGAGGTGACCGTCATGCGTGTCATTTCGACAGAATAGTCAACCAAGATTGATAGTCAACGGCGGGTGTCTATTAGGCTGGGGCGGTGGGATCCAACGGAGAACCATCCAGCGAGCCGGATCTCGGGCTGCGGCTCTCGTCCGCCCACCAGGTCTGGCGGGCCCGCACCGAGGTGGCACTCGCCGCGGCCGGCCATGACGACCTGCGGCTGGCGGATCTGCAGCTTCTGCGACTCGTCGAAGGGGGCGTGGCGTCTGTCGGCGAGTTGGCCACCCTCTTCTCGGTCACCAAGCAGGCGGTCAGCCGTGCCGTCGACACCCTCGCCGCGGCCGGCTACCTCGACCGGTCGATCGACGTGGCCGACCGGCGACGGGTCCTGCTCGCGTTGACACCGCGCGCCGAGAACGCCATCGCACAGGTCCTTCGGGCCCGGGCCGCCGACCTCGACCGGCTACGGGCCACCCTCGGCCCCGACGGCGTCACGGCCCTGTGCGACGGCCTTGCCGCCGTGGTCGCCCTCGAGCCGGAGCAGGAGATCACGATCGCGCTGGCCCGCCGGCTGCACGCGACGGACGAGCCATCCTGACGAACTCTGGCTGGCCGATCGTTACCCGTCCGAAACATAACCGTCCGCACCCCAACCATCCGGACTCGTAGCAGTCCAGGTATCTGGCGGTACGCACTGGCAATATAGGACGGACGGATAACGGATCCGAGGGGATCAAGCGGACGTAGAGCGGGGAAAAGTCCCATGTCGTTGCAGGAACACGCCTTCGCCGACGTCGCGGATGTGCGCGGCCGTCTGAGGGAGACAGGCTACCTCRCCGACGAGGCGATCGCCACCACGGTCTTCCTCGCCGACCGGCTGCGCAAGCCACTGCTGGTCGAGGGACCGGCGGGCACCGGCAAGACCGAGCTCGCCAAGGCGCTTGCGGCGTCGGTCGGCGCGGAGCTGATCCGCCTGCAGTGTTACGAGGGGCTCGACGAGGCGCGCGCGCTGTACGAGTGGAACTACAAGAAGCAGCTGCTGCGCATCCAGGCCGCCTCCGGCGACAGCTCCGCGGCCGCCGACTGGCGTTCGACCCACGACGACATCTTCAGCGAGGAGTTCCTGCTGGCGCGGCCGCTGCTGTCCGCGATTCGCCGCGAGGAGCCGACCGTGCTGCTGATCGACGAGACCGACAAGGCCGACGTCGAGGTCGAGGGCCTGCTGCTGGAGGTGCTCTCCGACTTCCAGGTGACGATCCCCGAGCTTGGCACGATCCAGGCGACGCGCCGGCCGTTCGTCATCCTGACCTCGAACGCGACCCGCGAGCTCTCCGAGGCGCTCAAGCGCCGCTGTCTCTACCTCAACCTCGACTACCCGTCGGCGGCCCGGGAGAAGGAAATCCTGCTGGCCCGGGTGCCGGAGCTGCCGGAGCAGATGGCCGAGGCGCTCGTTCGGACGGTCCGCTCCCTGCGGGCGATGGAGCTGAAGAAGGCGCCGTCGATCGCAGAGACGATTGACTGGGGCCAGACGGTGCTCGCCCTCGGCTTCGACTCCCTCAACGAGGAAGAGGTCAAGAGCACCCTCGGCGTCGTCCTCAAGCACGCGAGCGACCAAGCTCGCGCCATCAGCCAGCTCAAGCTCGGCGCCAACTGACCGGCCCGCGTTCCCGCGAGCAGTGAGGGGCACGCGATGAACCTGGTAGACCGCATCGTCGACTTCACCGCGGCGCTGCGGCGCGCCGGTGTGCCGGTGAGCACCGCGGAGACCGTCGACGCGTCGCGCGCCGTCGGCGCGGTGGGCTGGCTGGACCGGGAGGCCGTCCGCGCGGCATTCGCCACCACGATGTGCAAGCGCCCGCTCTACCGCAACGCCTTCGACACCCTGTTCGACCTGTACTTCCCGCCGCGGATCGGCGACGGGGTGGCCGGCGGGGCAGACGGCATGCCTGGCGAGGGCGAGGGCGAGCCGAGCGACGAGTCACGCGACCTCACCCCCGAGGAGCTGGACGCGCTGCGCAAGGCGATGCGCGACCGGCTCCAGCAGGCGCTGCTGGACGGCGACGACGACGCGCTGCGTGAGCTCGCCCGCCAGGCGGTCTCCAATTTCGGCTCGGCGCCTGCCGGCGGGCAGAACGGCAAGTCGTGGTTCGTCTTCCGGGTGCTGCGCGCGATGTCGCCGGACACGCTGATCGCGGCGTTGCTCGCCGCGATGCTCGGCCCCCAGGACAAGGGCGGCCTCGCCGAGCGGATCGCCCGGCAGACCATCACCGACCGGATCCGCTCCTTCGAGGAGATGGTCCAGAGCGAGATCCGCCGCCGGATGGCCGAGGAACGCGGCCTGGAGGCAACCGAGCGGACCGCCGTCAAGCCGCTCACCGACCAGGTCGAGTTCCTGCGGGCCTCTCACCAGGACCTCGTCGAGCTGCGCCGGCAGGTCTACCCACTGGCGCGCCGGCTCGCGACCCGACTGACCGCCAAGCGCCGCCTCGGCCGCAGTGGCCGGCTCGACTTCCGCCGCACCGTGCGCGCCTCGCTGGCAACCGGCGGCGTCCCGCTGGAGACGAAGCACCGCCCGCACAAGCCGCACAAGCCCGAGTTGGTCGTGCTCTGCGACGTCTCCGGCTCGGTCGCGTCGTTCGCGCACTTCACCCTGATGCTCACCCACGCGCTGCGCGAGCAGTTCTCCAAGGTGCGCGCGTTCGGCTTCATCGACACCACCGACGAGATCACCCGTTTCCTGCGCGGCGTCGACCTCGGCGACATGATGGCCAAGATCGCCAAGGAGGCGGACCTGGTCTGGTTCGACGGCCACAGCGACTACGGACACGCCTTCGAGGTCTTCGCCGAGAAGTATCCCGACGCCGTCGGCCCGAAATCCTCGCTCCTGATCCTCGGCGACGCCCGCAACAACTACCGCGCGACCGCGGCCGTCCCGTTCAGGCGCCTCTGCCAGCAGGCCCGGCACGCCTACTGGCTCAACCCCGAGCCCCGCTCCTACTGGGGTTCCGGCGACTCCGCCACGACGGCCTACGCCGACATCGTCGACGAGATGGTCGAGTGCCGAAACGTCGAACAACTCGAAGCCTTCATCGGACGCCTGCTACCTACCTGATCCGCCCCGCTCGTGGATTCCGGCGACTCCCCGTGAACCAACTGCCGCCAGGCGGCGTCGAAACGGCTGACGACGCGACGCCGCGGGGCGGTGGATCGAGGGGAGCGGGGCATGGCCATTGGCGAGGCGGAGGAGATCCGGGAAGAACCGCCAGGTAGCGGATCCGAGAGCGTGGACGTGGCCATCTCACGGCGGGGGCGGCGGGGGCGGCGGGGGCGGTCCGGGCGGCGCGTCACCCGCCGGGGTCCAGCCGAGGATCGTCTGGAACGGGGCAATGAGTGTCGAGGTCCCGGCCGGCTCCGTCGAGAGCACGATCAGCAAGATCTCCGCCGCCGCTCAGGAACTCGGCGGCTATGTCGGCGAGAGCCGGGTCAGTGGCATCTCGTCGACGACCGACGATGCCCACCAGCGCGCGACACTCACCGTCCGGGTTCCGGGCGGCTCGTTCGACAGGTTGCGCGCCGCCGTCCGCGGCGTGGGCACCGTCAGCTCGGCCACCACGTCGTCAAAGGACGTCACCGGCGACTACGTCGACCTTCAGGCACGTCTTGCCGCGCTGACCGCGACCAGGGCCACTTTCGTGAGCCTGTTCGATAAGGCGACGACGATCGGCGACATTCTCACGGTGCAGCAGCAGATCACCACCGTGCAGACCCAGATCGAGCAGATCCAGGGACAGCTGACGGTGCTCACCGACCAGAGTGATCTGGCGACGCTGACMATCGAGGTCGTCGAGCAGGGCGCGAACTCGACATCCAAGAACGGCTTCGTGCGCGCCTTCGGCACCGCCTGGCGCAGCTTTGTCTACTGCCTCCAGGGGATCGTCTCCGCGCTCGGCGTGATCGTCGTGTTGCTCCTGATCGCCGGCGCCAGCTACCCGCTCGTTCGTGGCTACCAGGCGATCCGCCGCCGCGCCGCCGCTCGCCGTCCCGGCTGGCCCGATGCGGGCGCCGGCACCTGGGCCCCGCTACCCCGGTACCCGGGCCCCGTCCCGACGCGCGTCGGCACTCCGGCCGGGACAGCCCCGGCCCGGACAACGGCGGCCGGGACAACGGCGGCCGGCGGGAGCACCCCCACCGGGGCGAGCGCACCGGTCGGGGCGAGCGAGCCTGCCGCTGGCCTGGCCGACAAGCCCGAGACCGACAAGCCCGACACCGCGAAGCCCGGAACCGTGAAAGCGGACGCCGAAGAGCCCGGCGCCTGACCTGGGGTCCGATCGCCCGCGGGCGGCGCCTGCTGTGCGGTGACGAGGCACCGCCCGCGCAAGCCATACAAACCGATGGGGCCTGGTGCGACCGACCGGCTAGGTTCGGGGCATGACGCGTCCGGGGGCGGCGGCGGAGTTCACGGTGGTCGCCGACGGAGTGCTGGAAGATCTGCTGACGCGGCGGCCGACGTGGGCGAGCGCGCTGGGCGACCACCGGTTCGACGACCGGCTCGACGACCTCGGACCCGAGGCGCAGCGCGGGTACCTCGCCGCGGTGCGGGAGCACCGGGCGGCGCTGGGGCGGGTCGACATCGCCGCGCTCGAGCCCGAGGCAGCGGTGGACGCCGCCATGCTGGGGGAGTTGCTCACCGCGGCGGAGTTCGACGCCGCCGAGCTGCGCGCCCACGAATGGAACCCGCTCGTCCACCTGCCGGGCCATGCGCTGCACGGCCTGCTGGCGCGGCCGTTCGCGCCGGCCGGAGACCGGCTGCGCCTGCTCGCCGGCCGCCTTGCCGCGCTGCCCGACGCGCTGGCCACCGCCCGCCGCGTCCTCGGCCCGATGCCGCGGGTCCACCTCGAGACGGCCGTGGACCGGGCCGCGGGGCTCGCGGGCCTCATCCGCGACGACGTCGCGGCCGCGCTCGCCGAGGAGCCTTCGCTGCGGCAGGTGGTCGAGCCGCCGCGGGCAGCGGCGCTGCGGGCCGTCGGCGAGTTCGGTGACTTGCTGCGCGCGAAGCTGCCCGACCAGGCCGGGGCCGCCGACCAGGCCGGGGCGCCCGCCGAGGACGACGCCGCCCTCGACGAGGTGACCAGCCTGGGGGAGCGCGGTCCTCGGCTCGGCCAGGCGCTGTGGGAGCGGACGCTGGCGCACAGCCTGTCGAGTGATCTGACGTCCGCGCAGGTGGTCGCCGCGGCGCGCGAGCATCTCGACCGGGTGACCGAGGAGATTACCGAGGCCGCCGCCAGATACCTCGGGGAGCGGCCGGGCGCGGACGTGGTCCGGCGGGCGTTGGACCTGGTCGCCGCCGACGCGCCCGACGACGCGACGGTCGTCGCGGACATCCGCGCCGCGCTCGCCGACATCACCACCTTTCTCGCCGACGTCGACCTGGTCAGCCCTGTCGACGACCCGCTCGACATCGTCGTCATGCCGGAGTTCGCCCGCGGCGTCTCGGTGGCCTACCTCGACACGCCCGGTCCGCTGGAAACGGCGCCGCTGCCGGCGTTCTATGCGATCGCGCCGACGCCCGAGCGCTGGTCGGACGAGCGGAAGCGTTCGTTCTACCGGGAGTACAACCGCGCCGCCCTGCGTAACCTCACCGTCCACGAGGCCATCCCAGGCCATCACCTGCAGATCGCCGTCGACCGCCGTTTCCAGGGACCGACCAGGGTGCGCGCCGCCGCGCAGTCAGGATCCTTCATCGAAGGCTGGGCGGTATACGCGGAACAGGTCATGGCCGAGGCGGGCTTCGGTGGTCCGGCGGTGCGGCTGATGCAGCTCAAGATGCAGCTGCGGATGACCATCAACGCCCTGCTCGACCACGGTGTGCACTGCGCGGRCCTGACCAGGGCCGAGGCGATGGCGCTGATGATGAACCGCGGCCTGCAGGAGGAGGGCGAGGCATACGGCAAGTGGCGCCGCGCCCTGCTGACCTCGGGGCAGCTGTCCACCTACTTCGTTGGCTGGAAGGAGATCACCGAGCTCCGCCAGGCCCTTCGCCCCGCCCCCTCGGCCCTGYGCGCCTTCCATGACGAGCTCCTCGCCCACGGCTCGCCCCCGCCCCGGCACCTTCGCGCCCTGCTGACGTCCACCTGACCCGTTGGTCCGGTCCGGACGCTGTCCGCCACCCGACAGCGCCGGAATGCGCTGGATAGGTGAAACCGATCGGGGGCGGGGCGCGTCCAACGCCTGCGAGGTGCCGCGAGGCACGGATCGGAGGGCAGCGATGGCGGCGGACGAGGGGCTGGGCACCCGGGTGGAGCCGGGGTCCGATGTGGGGGCGGGCGGCGCGGGGGGAGCCACGGCGACGCTGACGAGGGAGGCACCCGCGCAGGGCCCCGCCGAGACCTCGGCTCCCCGTGCGGCCCGGGCAGCCACGCCGGGCGGTGTGTCGGCTCCACAGGCCCCACGGGCCGGTGACGGGGCGCTGCGGGCGGGCTGGCTCGCGGCGCGCGCCACGCACGCCGCCAGGCGTCAGGACGACGCCGGGGGAACGCGGATACCGCTCGGCGGAGGGCGCCAGCTGCGGGTGAGCCGGCGCGGCGCCCTCGTCGGCGCGGTGGTTCTGGTCATCGTCGTCCTGATCGTTGTCGCGTTGGGCACCGCGGGCGACGGCGGCCGCACGTCGAGCTACAGCCTGCCGGCTCCGGCCGCCGTCAAGCCCGACACCGCCGCCGGAAGCGGGTTCGCCGGCAGTGACAGCGCCGCCGGCGTCGGCAGCGCCGCCGGCGCGGGTAGCGCGGAGCGTGCCGCGCCCGCCGCCTCAGCACCATCCCTCACGGGGCCTGTGGAGCCGGGCCCCGTACCCGCGGGCGGCTCCGGCGCCGCCCGCCCGGCAGGGGCTCAGCCACGGATCGTGTGGACCGGGTCGATGAGCGTCGAGGTCCCCGCCGGCGCCGTCGAGCCGACGATCCGCAAGATCAGCGCCGCGGCCGAAGGGTTCGGCGGCTACCTCGCGGACAGCCAGGTCAGCGGCACCGCCGCGACGGGCGACGACGACCGGCAGGGCGCGACCATCACCATCAGGGTGCCGGCCGCCTCGTTCACCAAGCTGCAGAACGCCGTCGGTGACGCGGGCACCGTCCTCACCTCGACCATGAGCTCCAAGGACGTCACCGCCGACTATGTCGACCTCGAGGCCCGTCTGGGCGCGCTCGGGACGTCGCGGGCCACCTACCTGACGCTGCTCGGCAAGGCGACGACCGTCGGCGAGATCCTCCAGGTGCAGCAGCAGATCGACGGGGTGCAGATCCAGATCGAGCAGCTCGAGGGCCAGCGCAAGGTGCTGGCGGACCAGAGCGACCTGGCCACTCTGACGATCGACCTCGCGGAGACGGGCGCCCCGAGGGACGAGCCGAAGGACGAGAACGGCTTCGTCCATGCGCTGCGCACGGCCTGGCACGACTTCGTCTCCGGTCTGGAGAAGATCATCTCGGCCTTCGGCGTGATCGCGTTGATCGTTCTCGTCGTGGCCGTCCTCTACCTCCTCTACCGCCTGCCCCGCGCCCTGCGCCGCCGCGGCGACGCCCCCCGTGCCCGCTCCACGGGCGGAGGTACCAGCGGTCCGGGGAGCGCCGACGGAACGGACGGATCGAGCGGAACCGGCGGAACTGCTGGATCGGGCGGTGGCTCCCCGACTGCCGCCGCCCCCGCCGCCCCCGCCGACACGGCGGCCGGCTCCAGCGGCTGAGAGAGCCGCCGCCTGAGACGACGCGGCCTGCCCGGCCTCGGTCCGCGGGTGTCCCGGACCGAGGCCCGGGCTTCGGGGCTGTGCGGGTGGCCTTCCCGCCTCGGCGATGGGCGCGGCCGCATGGCCGTGGGCGGCACCGGATCAGATCTCGACCGGGTGGTTGGAGCGGATGACACGTGGGTGGTGACCAACCGGTGGCGCGCGACGGCCGCCCGTCGGCGGGGGTGGCGTCAGCCGCGGGCGAGGGCGGCGTCGACCATGGCCTGGGCCTCGGCGAGCACCGAGTCCAGGTGGGCGGGGCCGCGGAAGCTCTCGGCGTAGATCTTGTAAACGTCCTCCGTGCCGGACGGACGGGCGGCGAACCAGGCGTCGTCGGCGACGACCTTGATGCCGCCGATCGAGGCCTCGTTGCCCGGCGCGTGCGTGAGCGTCGCGACGACCGGCTGGCCGCCGAGCGTCGCCGCGCCGAGCGCCCGGGGGGTGAGCTTCTTCAGGACGTCCTTCTGTGCCACCGTGGCGGGCGCGTCGACCCGGCGGTAGGCGGGGGCGCCGTACCTCGCGGTCAGCTCCTCGTAGAGCGCGCCCGGGTCACGGCCGGTGACCGCGGTGATCTCGGCGGCCAGCAAACAGAGGATGAGGCCGTCCTTGTCGGTCGTCCAGACGGAGCCGTCGGACCGCAGGAACGACGCCCCGGCGCTCTCCTCACCGCCGAAGCCCAGGCTTCCGTCCGTCAGCCCCGGCACGAACCACTTGAACCCGACCGGCACCTCGACGAGGTCGCGGCCAAGCCCCGCCGCCACCCGGTCGATCAGGCTCGAGCTGACCAGCGTCTTGCCGACCGCCGCCGCCGGAGCCCAGTCGGTGCGGTGCGCGAACAGGTAGGAGATCGCGACCGCGAGGTAGTGGTTCGGGTTGAGCAGGCCCGCGCCGGGCGTGACGATGCCGTGCCTGTCGGCGTCCGCGTCGTTGGCGACGGCGATGTCGAACCCCAACCGGTCGTCCGCCGGGGTCGCCCCCGTCAGGCGCAGCAGCGAGGCCATCGCGTACGGGGACGACGGATCCATCCGGATCTTGCCGTCCCAGTCACGGGTCATGAAGCCGAACGTCGGGTCGATCGTGTCGTTCACGACGGTCAGGTCCAGCTGGTAACGCTCCGCGATCGCCTGCCAGTAGACCAGGCTCGCCCCGCCCAGCGGGTCGACGCCGACGCGCACCCCGGCACCCCGGATCGCGTCCAGGTCGACGACGCCGACCAGGTCGTCGACGTAGGCGGTGACGTAGTCGTGCACGGTCGCCGCGGCCCGCGCCTTCTCGTACGGCAGCCGGCTCACCCCGGCCAGGCCCGCGGCCAGCAGCTCGTTCGCCCGGTTCTGGATCGCGGTGGTGACCTCGGTGTCCGCCGGCCCGCCGTGCGGTGGGTTGTACTTGAAGCCGCCGTCCGTCGGCGGGTTGTGCGACGGGGTGACGACGATGCCGTCGGCCGCGCCCGGCCGGGCGGAACGGTTGTGGGTGAGGATCGCGTGCGAGATCACCGGCGTCGGCGTGGCCTCGCCGTCCGGGGCGATCCGGATGTCGACGTCGTGGGCCGCGAGCACCTCCAGCGCGCTCGCCAGCGCCGGGGCGGACAGGGCGTGCGTGTCCACCCCGATGAACAGCGGCCCGTCGATGCGGGCCGCCGCCCGGTACTCACAGATCGCCTGGGTGGTCGCCAGGATGTGGTCGGCGTTGAACGAGCCGTTCGTCGACGTGCCGCGGTGCCCCGACGTGCCGAAGGACACCCGCTGGGCGGGGTCGGCCGCGTCCGGGTGGACGTCCTGGTAGGCGGCCAGCAGCGCGTCGAGGTCGACGAGCTCCGCCGGGTCCGCCGGCTTGCCCGCGAACGGGCTGACGCCGGGGCTCACCGCCACGGCCGGCTTCGCCGGTGCGCGAGCGGACGGCCCGGCCCGGAGCCGGGCGCCGGGCGCGGCGGAGCCGGGTCGGGCCGTGCGGCCGACACCGGGCGGTTGGACCCGCCGGGGCGCGCCGGACCGGGCCTGGTCGTGTGGCCTCCGGTAAAGCGCGAACCGGGCACCGACATCGTCGGCCTCCTCGTCACCAGCGCGGAGCGGACCACGCGAGCCCGTCCTGTACCGCCAGGTCAGGTGCCCCGTCGGTGCCAGCCTTTGTGACAAGTACCTCCGTGGGCGTCCCCGAGCCTAGCTGCCAGGACCCGTCCTGGTGGGTCTCTTGGGAGTCGACGTGGTTACCAACCGGTGACCCCGCCCCTTCCGGTTCGCGGCCCGGCAGGCATCCGCTCCCGATTCGGGCGCCTGTCGACGGGTATGGCGCCGGTCACTCCGGCTGGCGGACGTGCTCCGGGGAGGGCACGTCCGTCGGGCGTGGCGTTACTGTCCGGCAGTGCTGACTAAGTCCTCGGCCAGGCGGCTGGGGGTGATGGGTGGGACGTTCGACCCGGTGCACAACGGGCACCTGGTCGCCGCGAGCGAGGTCGCCGCGCTGTTCGCTCTCGACGAGGTGATCTTTGTTCCCAGCGGTCAGCCCTGGCAGAAGGCCGACCGGGAGGTGTCCGCGGCCGAGGACCGCTACCTGATGACGTTCCTCGCGACCGCAGGGAACCCGCAGTTCACGGTCAGCCGGATCGACGTCGACCGCGGCGGCCTGACGTACACGATCGACACCCTGCGCGACCTGCGCGCGCTCTACCCGGACGCCGAGCTTTTCTTCATCACCGGCGCGGACGCTCTCGCCCAGATCCTCACCTGGCGCGACGTACACGAACTGTTCCGGCTCGCGCACTTCGTGGGTGTGACCAGGCCCGGTTACCAGCTGGCGTTCGACGCGAGCCTGCCGGCGGACTCCGTCAGCCTGCTGGAGGTGCCCGCGCTGGCGATCTCGTCGTCCGACATCCGCGACCGGGTCGCTCGCGGCGCGCCGATCTGGTACCTGACGCCGGACGCCGTCGTGCGCTACATCGCCAAGCGCGGCCTCTATCGTGCCCACCACGACCGGCCTCTTCCCATGCCGCCGGCCTCGGGCTGATGTGCCGGGGGTCGGTGACGGGTCGATGCCGGTGCTTAGACGGGCCCACTGGCGCGGACCGGGACTGGAATGTCAGTCTGTGAGGGTCTGTTGGCCATCATGGGACTGGTCACTGGCCGGACGAACGGCGCGAAACTGCCGTGACCTCGTGTGCCGTGCCGGTTACCGTAACTTGGCCGGCAACGTCCGGCGCCCCCGGGCCGGACAGCCGCCGCAACCCCGGCTGACCTGGCCCGACCACCTCACCACCTTGGAGAACCCGTAGCGTGACCGCTTCCACCCGGGCCGTCGAGCTCGCTCTGACCGCCGCCCAGGCCGCCGCCGACAAGCTCGCGAAGGACCTTGTCGTCCTCGACGTCAGCGAGCGGCTGGCCCTCACGGACTGCTTCGTCCTCGCGTCCGCCGACAACGAGCGGCAGGTCAACGCCATCGTCGACGAGGTGGAGGAGAAGCTGCGGCTCGTCGGGGTCAAGCCGCTGCGCCGCGAGGGCGAGCGGGAGGGCCGCTGGGTGCTGCTGGACTTCTCCGAGATCGTCGTGCATGTCCAGCGTGCCGAGGAGCGCGAGTTCTACGACCTCGAGCGGCTGTGGAAGGACTGCCCACGCGTCGACTTCGAGGACAGGGACAAGGCCAGGGCGACGGTCGGTGCCGGTGCGTCGGGCATTCCGGCGGCGTCCGACGCGGACCGCCCGGCCGGCTCCTCCTGGTGAGGCTGCTGCTCCTGCGGCACGGCCGGACGGAATGGAACGACCGCGGGCGCTTCCAGGGCCAGGCCGACCCACCACTCGACGCGGTCGGGCGCGCCCAGGTGGCCGCCGTGGGCCCGGTGATCCGGGCGATGGGCCCCGACCTGGTCGTGTCGTCCGATCTGCTGCGGTGTCGCGCGACCGCGGCCGCGGTCGGCCTGCCGTACCGGCCGGACGCGCGCCTGCGCGAGATCGACCTCGGTGCCTGGTCGGGCCTGACGTCGTCCGAGGCAGGCCGGCTGTTCCCGGAGGAGGATGCCGCCTGGCGGCGTGGTGAGGACATCCGCCGGGGCGGCGGCGAGACCTACCTCGAGGTCGCGGCCCGAGCCGGCGCGCTGTTCGACGAGATCGTCGCGGCGGGGCCGCCGGCCGGGCCGGACAGCCTCGTCGTGTTCGTCCTGCACGGCGGGACGGCGCGGTCGCTCATCGGGCACCTGCTCGGCCTGCCGCCGGCGACCTGGTGGCACTTCGGCCCGCTGCGCAACTGCTGCTGGTCGCTGCTGCGGCGCGAACACGGACGGTTCCGGCTGGTGGAGCACAATGTCGGCGTCGCCCGGCCTGATAAGGTTGGCACCGGCCCACTGAACGTGACCGTCGGGACCGTCCTTCCTAGCCAGGCAAGGATCTCCGGCGAGGACGCCTCGGTGGCCCCGGACACGGATCCGGTACACTCTCGACCACCGGCCTGACCGGCGGGCAAGAGGTACCGACAGGCACCAAACCGGAACCGCGAACCATGTAGTAGGGTTCGAAGCGCGGTGAAGGAAAATCAAATACGGGGCTGTGGCGCAGTCTGGTAGCGCATCACACTGGCAGTGTGAGGGTCAGGGGTTCGAATCCCCTCAGCTCCACCAGAGTTGCCACGTTTGTAGCATGACGTTGGCGGCTCAGGATCTCGGAAGACAGCATGCCGTTCGGGTGAAGCCCGAGCGGCATTTTGCTGTGCCCGTTAAGGGTCCGGTTACGTCGTGGGCGAGTCCCGGGCCGGACGGCTCGACGAACAGCTTGCCATGCCGGAAGAAGGACGCACACGCGCTCACGATGCTTCGCGAGGCAGAGCGACTCGCACCCGAACTCATCCGGACTCACCCACTCATCCGGACCCACTCACTCGTCCGCGAAACCGTCACGGCCCATGCTCCAACGCGCCCGAAATACCGCGGAGGCTGCGACCTATGTGACCTACGCGGCCTCGCCTACCTCATGGGCGTCACTCAAGATCATGGTCGGTGTCGCTTTCATGATCTGGTGGAATTTTGGGAGCTATCACTCCGAAGATCCCACCAGATCATGAACGGCCCCCGGATCCGGGGGCCGGAACCCCGGATCCGGGCCCATCCGGCCGGCTCCCCCCTGCTGTAAGGGTGTGCCGGGTGYTTTTACGGCCGGCGTTACGGAGCGTGGTTGCGGCGTGCCGGTTGCGGGGATCGCGTGGTGGCGGTGCATCGGCCGAGAGCATTGTCGTGCTGATAAAAATCAGCTCAATCAGCTCAATCCGTTCGACGGGCGGAGAAGAGTTCTTCTGGATCGCAGGTCCGGATGCGAACCTCTGGCTGCGAAATAGCGACCTTGTCTGAGATGTCGGATTGGTCGGCCGACGGGTCACCCCCTACATCGTTGTGTATCGGTTTGGTACCGCTGTCGACCCGCTGTCGTTATTCACTCGTGGCCTTATGGATGATTCGTGGGCTGGCTGTGGCACTGCACATGCAAAGGCGTATGCATCTGGCGTAGTGTCCGCCGACAGATCACCACGCCGAGGTGGTGATCAGACCCGCCGAAGCTTTCGGCGCGCGCGACGGGCCCGGGAGAAGGCGGGGGCACGGTCCCCCGCCTTCCCTGTCTGAGTGCCTGTTCCGGCGCGTCCAAGGAGACATGCATGGTGGCTGCCGTCATCCTCGCTCCGACTACKGCAGACCGCGGAGTCTGTCTATGCCTGGCCGTCGTTCCCTACCGTGTTCTGCCTGTGGCGGCGGCTGGGATGGAGGATCACCGATGATGACGCAGCACATCCAGGCCTGCGCGCATCCACTGACGTTCGTCCGCGTCCAGCGGGGGTGGTCCTATCAGAAGCTCGCCCGGGTCGTCGCCAAGAGGGCTCGCGACCTCGGCGAGGGGAACATGGCCGCGGAGCGGCAGAAGGTGTGGCGCTGGGAGCACCGCGGCGTCGTGCCGGACCGGGTCTCGCAGTTGGCGTTGGCGACCGAGTTGGGCGTGCCGATCGAGCGGTTAGAGTCCCATCCGTGGCCGTCCTGGCTGCCCACCGGTGAAGACGTCCGCATCGACTACCCGTGGACCCAGGCCGGCAGTCTGACCTCGATGATCAATGTCGTCCAGGACGCGGTAAACGACCGTCGCGGCTTCCTCGCCATCAACGGCGCCAGCGTCGCCGCGCTCGCCGACCAGTGGCTGGGGCTGGGGCCCGCCTGCCTGGCCGGCGCGTTGGACGGCGGTCTTGTCGATGATCAGATCGTGCACCGGATGGCGCACAACATCCCCGGCCTGCGGGTGATGGACGACCGGCTCGGCGGGGGGAGCGTGCGCCGGCTCGTCGACGCGGAGCTCGGGGTGGTGACGGAGCTGCTCGCCCGCGGCCGCTTCTCCGAGCGGATCGGCCGTGAGCTGCACATCGTGGCGGCCGAGCTCGCCCGGCTCGCCGGCTGGGTCTCCTTCGACGCCGGATTCCAGACGGGCGCGCAGCGCTACTGGGCGACCGCGCTGCACGCCGCGCACATCGGCGGTGACCGCCTGCTCGGCGCGAACGTGCTGAAGAACATGTCGCTGCAGTGCATCGACTTCTCTCAACCCGTCGAGGCACTCGGGTTGGCGGAGGCGGCCGTGCGCACGGCGGGCGGCACCACCGGCCGGGTCGGCGCGATGCTGCACATGCGCCAGGCCCGGGCACACGCGGCGCTCGTCGACGAAGCCTCCTGCCAGCGCGAACTCGGCATCGCCGAGGCCGCGTTCGACCAGGCGACGACGCAGGAGCCAGCCTGGGCGTGCTACTTCGACGAGGCCGAGTTCCAGGCTCAGATTGGCTGCTGCTACATCGATCTAGGAAACCTGCTGTCCGCCGACGGATGGCTCAGCCAGGCACAGGCGGCCCACCCGGCCGAGAAACCGCGCGATCGGGCGACCTACCTGCTGCGCCGCGCGGGTGTGCAGATCGACCTGGGCAACCTCGACACCGGCTGCGCGTTGGCCGCCCAGGCCGTCCCACTACTGGCGGTCACCCGGTCCCGGCGCAACGCGCGGCGCGCCGACGAGATCCGCCGCCGCCTGCGCCGGCACCCGTCCGTCTCGGCTGCCCGCGACCTCGATCAGCAGCTCGCCGAGACCACGGCGGCCCGGTGACGCCGGCGATCTCGTTCGCTCATCTCTTCCGGCTCAGCGACGACATCGGCCTGTTCCGACGTGCTCTGGGCTCGGCGCCGCGCCGGGAGCACGGGTACTGCGTGGACGACGTCGCGCGCGGGCTGGTGGTCCTCTCCCGCGAGCCGTCGCTGCTTCCGGAACTCATCCGGCTGTTGGACCTCTATCTCGACTTCGTGCTGGCGGCGCAGGCGCCGGACGGCATGGTTGCCAACCGGCGCGACAGCGAAGGCCGCTGGTGGGACGACCCCGAACTTGGTGACTGCTGGGGCCGGGCCCTGTGGGGGCTGGGTACCGCGGCGGCGCTGGCGCCCACCCGGCGGCTGCGGGCGCGGGCCCGGGCCGGGTTCCAGGTCAGTGCCGCCCGCCGTTCCCCCTGGCCGCGGGCCATGACCTTCGCCGCGCTCGGAGCGGGCGAGCTGCTGCTGGCCCACCCGGACGACGAGCCGGCTCGTACTCTGCTCGCCGACGCGGTTACCGAGATCGGCCCGATCAAGGATGATCCCGGATGGCCCTGGCCGGACCCCACGCTGCGCTATGCCAACGCGGCGGTGCCGGAGGCGCTGATCCTGGCCGGCATGTGCCTGTCCGACCGGACGGCAGGTGCGAACGGTCTGCGGTTGCTGGCCTGGCTGCTCTACGTGGAGACCCGGGGCGACATTCTGTCGCTGACCCCCGTCGGCGGCCGGCGCCCTAGGGGTGATCTCAGGCCTGGCTTCGACCAGCAGCCCATCGAGGCGGCGGCCATCGCGGACGCCTGCGCGCGGGCCCACGCGGCGACCGGCCAGCGCGACTGGCTCACCGGTCTCGGGCAGGCCCACGGCTGGTTCCTCGGCGAGAACGACGCCGGCACGCCGCTGGTCGACACCACGACCGGCGGTTGCCACGACGGCCTCGAACCCGGAGGACGCAACGCCAACCAGGGGGCGGCGGCCACCCTCGCCCTGCTCTCCACGGAGCAGCACGCCCGGCGCCTACTCGGGTCGAGGACTCCGTGACTCCTGAGCCCGGGTGCTGGTCAAAACAACCGGCTCTTGGCGCGGTACGGGCCGTGGGATCGTGCGGTGCGTTTCGCGCCGGGTCGACAACCAGGCGTTTTCGGGATATGCTCAAGTAGCTAGGAAATAGCCGGCTCGGGATCGGAAACGCCGCATAGCTGCCGCGAGACCGCGAGTGTGTTACTCACGCTCGAGCGCCACCAGTGATCGCCCCTGGGACGTTGCCMGTGAAGTTTCCCCAATTTTTCCGGCGCCTTGGTGTCGTCGTTTCCGCCGGTGTTTCCTTTTTCCCGCACGCTGAACTCCCAGGAAAGGGAGTCTCATGAGTGCGACCGACATCGACCGCCACCAGGCTCACGAAGGCGATCTGGACAAGATCAAGGGCATCGGCGTCAGGTACCGCGCGATCCTGGAGGAAGTCGGGGTCGCGTCGATCAGGGAACTACGTCACCGCAACGCCGCGAACCTGAAGGTGATGATCGAGGACCGGCACGGGCCGGTCATCGGGCTCACCGAGCTACAGATTCAAACCTGGATCGACAAGGCAAGGACCGTCGGAGCATCGCGTCCTGCCTGATATCCGCGGTTCATCCGGTCGCCCACCATGGCCGCCTGATACCACCACACCCCGCCACGCCGCTCCACTGCACGACAACCTGGGGATGACGCGGCGAGTGCCCGCCGGTGCACTAAAAACAGCCGGCCAACAACGAATAGCAGGGAAAACATGGGCATCATCGCCTGGATCGTACTGGGGCTCGTCGCTGGCCTGATCGCCGAGAAGCTCACCGGAGAGCGGACGGGCTGGGTGGTCGCGGGTGTCTCCGGGATCGTCGGCGCCCTGCTCGGTGGCTGGCTCGCCAAGATGATCTTCAATGTCAAGTCGCTCGACACGTTCTTCAGCCTGTCGACGTGGATCACCGCGATCGTCGGGGCCGTCATCGTGCTGCTGGCCGTGCGCCTGGTGACCGGCGGGTCGGGCCGCTCGCCTCGACGGCGCGCGTCGAACCGCTCGCCTCGGCGGCGTCGGCGCACGACCTCGCGCCGCTGATCGTGATGAAAACCCCCGCCCACACGTCCGAGGCGTTGGCGCAGCGCCCGGACAGATTCGTCTCCCGATTTCATGCCGACATCTACGCGCCGCCCGACAGAACGATCGTGCGTGCACACGGTGAGATCGACCTGGCGACCCGGGCCGCGTTCCGCGCGGCGTTGAGCGCTGGCCTGGACCGGGCGCCCCTGCTGCTGGTCGTCGACCTTGGCGGCGTGTCGGTTCTGGGCGCCTGCGGGCTGGGAGTCCTGTTCGACGCGGCGAACCGGGCGGCCCGTGCCGACATCCCGATCATGGTCATCGGCGCCCGCCCCCGTATCTACCGGCTGTTCGCGCTGACCCGCCTGGTTGAACGGCTGGATGTGCGTCCCGCACCGGTCATGGGGACTCTGATACCCGCCGCGGTCGGCGGTCCCGCCGGCGCACTTACCAGCTGGGCCCAGGACGGGGCGTCGTCATGACCGCCACCGACGCGTCGCCGGACCTCCGGCCGCCTGCATCGGACAACACGCAGCCCGCGCCTCGCCGGCATGTCGTGCGCTCCACGCGCACTGGTCGAACCTGAACGGCGACCATCTTTTTCGTCGCCGTCCTTAGCCTGCCGCTGGTCTTCGTTCCGTGGAACGACCAGCGGGTCAAGGTGTCTTTCCCGGGCTTCGAGGGTCATCTGCCGCTCGCCCGCGGACCCGATCGACGAGAATCGAAGGAACGTGAGCGCGATGGTCGACATCGCCAAGAATCACCACGCCCCGGTGGAGACCATCGACCGACCCGTTGGCACCATGACGCGGCCGGCCGTCGATGACGCCGAAGCCCGGTCAGCCAGCATGGCATCCCAGAACCATGCAGACCGGCCATCCGCGCCCGGACAACAGCCGGTCTCGACGGCCGCCGGCGGTGGAGACTCGGCTCCGGTCGTCCGCTACCTGCTGGCGGTCGTCCGGCTCGCGTTGGGCTGGGTGTTCCTGTGGGCGTTCCTGGACAAGGCGTTCGGGCTGGGCCACGACACGACCTCGGCGAAGGCCTGGATCCACGGCGGCAGCCCTACCAAGGGATTCCTCGGCTCCGCCGCCAAGGGCCCGTTCACGGGCTTCTACCATTCCTTGGCCGGCACGGCCTTCGCTGACGTGCTGTTCATGGTTGCACTGCTCGCGATCGGCGCGGCGCTGATGCTCGGCATCGGGATGTGGCTGGCCGCGACCGCCGGGGCAGTCCTGACCGTCATGATGTGGAGCGCCGTCCTCCCGTCGGCCAGCAACCCGTTCWTGGACGAGCACCTCATCTACGCCGCCGTGCTGGTCGTCCTCRCCTGCCTGGGCGCCGGCCGCACGCTGGGACTGGGCCGCGCCTGGGTAGYGACCCCACTGGTACGACGCCTGCCCTGGCTCGCATGAGAAGCCGTCTTCGTGTCGCCCTGCACCGTCCGCGGGGACCAGGGCGGACGGCCGGGCGGAGAACGGGACGCTCCATCTCGCCAGCTCCGGAATCTCCTCTCGGAATKAGGCACAAGAAGTGACCACCCAACCCGACGGTCCGCGTCCAGCGCTGAACCTGGAAGATCCGATATCGCTGGGGATATACGACGACTATCCCCGGGCCCAGTACGTGGTCGACTACCTGGCCGACCACGATTTCCCCGTCGAGAACGTCGTCATCGTCGGTACCGAACTGAGGTCGGTCGAGCGCGTCACCGGGCGCCTCACCCACGGCAAGGCCGCGATCGCGGGTGCGGTCTCCGGCCTCTGGATGGGTTTGTTCGTCGGCATCGCCTTCGCGCTTTTCAGCACACAGAACCAGATCGGATTCCTGATTACCACTCCTTTCCTGGGCGCGGCCTTTGGACTGGTCTGGAGCCAGATCGGATTCCGCGCCGCAACCCACGGTGGTGCCCGGGACTTCTCCTCGATCAGCCGGGTCGTCGCGACAAAATACGAGGTCCTGATCGAACACCGCTTCGTCGGCCAGGCCCGCAGGCTGGTCTCCGCAATGTCCGTAGGCCAGTAGCCGGGCACTTCCGGGCGGACGGAACCCGATCCGACTCGGCTCCTCCCTACAGCATGGACACGCAGGTGACGGTGCGCCGCGGTACCCCTGACCTTCGACGAGCTGGGTCCCCGGGTTCGCCGGTGGTGCGGGCCCCGCCGGCCTCCAGCTGCTCTGCTCGGCGACAGCGGCGTCGTCGAGCAGAGCGTTGACCGGCGATGCGCCGCGCTGCCTCCGGACGATCGCAGCCCCGGCGGCAACAGCCTCGCCGGCCGGGCGGACTCGAACTGGCCTTGGCCGCGAGTACGATCGCCCGGCGCCCTTCGGCGGTCGTCCGGCGATCCGTTCAGCACGGAGCACGTGAAGACTACGAGCGGCCATTGACGTGGCTGTCGAGACGGGATTTCCCGCCGCCCTCTGGCATTTCAGAGGTCTGATCGTTCCGTCCGGAGCCGGACAACGGGATAGGGACGGCGTACGATGACCCCGCTGGGAAACAGCCAGCTCGGGCTGGGGTCGCCGCGCGTCAGTGTCGCCGCCCCACGAGCCTCAGGCTCAGCGCCGGGCGCCTCGGTGATCTCTTCTGTAGAGGCACCTCATGTCCGCTGAGAACGGTTCCACATCCGCGCTCTCCATGCCCACGCCGACGCACGTGCTCGGTAGCCGATACGGCAGGTGTGGCGGCAGGGCCGCGTTCGCCAGGGAGACCAGCGCTGGCAGCTGGCAGGTCAAGGTGCACGATCCCACCAGTCCGCGCGTGGGCCACGACGGGTGGTTGCTGATCGGCTCCGGCTGGTCGACGTTGGCCGAGGCATTGGCCGCTACCGGCCTGACCTGAGCCCGCGCCGTGCTGCCCCATGATCGGGCCGACGCGACGGTGGCGCGTGCGGCCGCCGTTCGGTCCGGATCGCGCGTGGCACAAGGAAGTGGCGGCTCAACCGAAGGTCTCGCGACCGTCGCGGCGGGGGAGCTGGGACGGCGCGAGGACACCGCGCGCGCGGGCCGCGCGGCGGAGCGGCTAGGAGTGCTTGTGGCCCAGGGGTTGGCCCCGCACATGGGTCTGCTGCCGCCACGGACGACTGGTGTTCCAGGCATGGAGGTCGCCGCGCGTAGCCTGCCGGCGGCTGACGGCCTGGGGGCGCTTGGCGACTTCTACGACGTGTTCCCGGTGCGGACGCGCGGCGACACCGGCTCCAGGAGCAGCACAGGCCGAGTACACGTACGGCGTGAACCGGAGTCGGAACGGTGGGATGCAGTGATCGGGGACGTCAGCGGCCATGGCCCGGAAGCAGCGATGATCGCGGCGTTGGCGCGTTACACGATCCGCGCCGTCGCGACGACCGAGAAGACTCCGTCGCGGGTGCTCGACCGCCTGAATACGGCGCTTCTCACCCGGAGTCCTGGTAGCGAGCGTTTCCTCACCGCCACCTACGTCATGCTGTTTCCCGGCCCAGGTGGAGCCCGCGCGCTCCTCGCGTCGGCGGGGCATATGCCCGCGCTGCTGAGAAGCGCCGCCGGTTCGGTGCGCGCCATCGGGCATCACGGTCTGCCCTTGGGTCTGTTCGACAACTCCGGCCTGAAGAACGTGCGCGTGACCCTGCGGCCGGGAGTTACGTTGTTGCTGTATACGGACGGTGTCACCGAAGCTCGACGGGGCCGCGAACAGTACGGCGAGGAACGCCTCCGAGCTCTCCTCGCCGCGACGGGGCAGCTCAGCGCGCACGACCTCGTGGATGCCGTTGAGGCGGATGTGCTCGCCTTCACCGGTGGCCCCCATGCCGACGACATCGCTGTTCTCGCGCTGCGCGCGATCGACGTGGCTCGACAGGAGTCTCCCGCGCCCCCGCCGGCACGGTCTGACATCTGACTGAGGATGACAGTTGGTCCCGACAGCCGGATGGCGCTATGGGTCCCGTGGCGGCAGGGTCGGTATCGCCTCGCCGTCGGGCCCTTGTGGGTGCGCCGGGCGCCCGTCGTCGGCACCCAGATCTGTCCAGCTCGGCCCGTCCAGCTCGGCAAGGATCGCCTCGGCCGCGGTGGGCCGGCCGACGCGGGCGTCGGYGGCCAGCATGTCGAGGTGCTGATATGCCTGCTCGGGGGTGTTGCCTCTGCCGATCAGCACGCCGACGGCCTGGTCGATTGTCGACTGGGTCTTCAGCCCGCTGGGCGCGGCCGGGTCGCGCGGCACCGTGAGGTCCTCGTCGAGTACGAATCCGGTGGTGCCGAGGCCGCCGCTGTCGTTGGTCAGCCAGCTCAGGTCGGTCGCGAGGTCGAGGAACGCTCCGGGAGCCGCGGCGAAGAGGATCAGAGAAGTCGTAGCCGCCGGATCCTCAGCTGCGGGAGTACTCGGGGGAAGGGACATTCTTAGCGAGGCACGGATGTCTTCGCGCTCGGCATCGTCCTCGAGCACGGTGAAAATCAGGGAATTCTCTCCGGCGGAGAGTATGGCCGAGAGACCGAGGTAGGATCCTACGGCGCTCTTGGCGTCGGCGGCGAGTTGTCGCAGGGTTCGTGAGATATCCGCGCCCGGTTCGTCGAGCGATTCGGTGAGAGCGGCGAGGTCCGCCGCCAAAGCAGTGGAAATATCCACGACGGGGGTACTCCGAAACGGCGTCCCCGAACGCCCTTTTCGGCCACAAAGCCGAGTACCGCGGGTCGCGGTGCTTGGTGGGGCACCGGACACGAGTCAGGGCCCCGGATCCGTGGGTGCCATCTTCAGGCTACTCGGTCGAGCCGGCCGCGCCGCCGCGGAGGCACCGAGGACCGAGCTATATCTCGCGATTGCGGGCTCGGGCCCGGCGGACCGCCTCATCGACAATGCGCTGGGCGACGGCGGCGAGTTTGACGTTCTCGCGCTGGCTGATCGCGCGCAGCCGGGCAAATGCCTCTTCCGCGGTCCCGCCGGTGCGGCCGCGCAGCAGCCCGATGGCCTGATCGATGRCCGGCCTGGTCGACAGGGCGGCTTGCAGCTGGATCGTGAGGTTCAGCGCCTGGGCCAGCACCTGGGCGTTGTGCACCGCGACCGCGGCCGGGGCCGCGAACAGCTCGCCGAGTTCGGCGGCGTGGTCGTCGAAGACGTCCTTGCCGTGGGCGTAGACGTTGATCGCGCCAACCACCTGGTCGGGTAGCAACAACGGCAGTGACAGCACGCTGTGCACACCGAGGCGGCCGACCCGGGGGCCGAAGCGGGGCCACTGCCGTTCGCCGCCCAGTGATCCCGAGCGGACCGTGCGCCGGTCGAGGGTCGCGGTGATACAGGGACCTTCGTTGAGGACCGCATACTGGATCTCGTCGATGTCCCGGACGAACGGCGCGCTGGCCGCCAGTGCCTCGATACGGTCGTCATCCCGGTCGAGACGCAGCAACGTCACCCCGGCGCCGTCGGCGCCTGGGATGGCCTGGGCGGCGAAGCTCGCCACCCGGGTCAGCAGCTCCTGAAGGTCCAGGGAACCGGACACCAGACCAGCGAGACCGGCCAGGCCCGCCCGCAGGTCGAGGGCATCCGCCCGCGCCTGCTCGGAACTCAGCTCCTGGGTCGGCCTGGCGATGCCATCGTCGAACACGGTCATGGTCGGGTTACCAGCATGGGTTGCCCCCAGGTTCGTGCCGAGCATGACATCTCGAGAGTCGCGTCGCGCCGGTCTGGCGAGCGCTTTTCCGCCTGATCAGCCGGCGAGGACCGGACCGTTGTCAGCGGGCGGGGCGGTCCGTGGTCATTCTGGTGATGGCGCGGCGCCCGCGTGGCGCAGTATCTGGCCAGCTGGGCCGGACAGCCGGCCGGTGGCGGCCATCTGGAGCACCTCTTCCCCCGCCTCCGGGGCAGCGTCGGGGGGTATCACGAGAAGGAAGAGGCGTGTTCGGTTGGCGCCGCCCAGCGTGACCGTGTGGGGGTCGAGGGCGCGAAACCAGCTGATCCGCAGCGGCGGGCGGCCCGGTCGTGGAAGCACGCGGGGGATGTCGGTCCAGATGTCACCGTTGACCGACATCCGGCCGGGCGCCTCACCCGTGGCGGACAACGCGGCGACGAGCGGGGGAAGCTCGCTGGCCAGGTGCCAGGTCCGTGGCCACCAGGCGYCGTCGAAGGATTCCCGGCCGCGGGCCGGGGCCAGTGACAGCCGTAGCTCACCGCCGCCGACCGGCTCGGGACGCATGTCCGCGAGGGTGACCTGGAGCTTGGTGGGTGCGCCGCCGTCGCCGTCGAAGCGCGCGGCGTCGACCTCGTCGAGAAGTGCGGAAGTTCGGCCCGTCGTCATGACGGCCGCCTAACTCCGGCGATAAGAGCCGCCGGATGGCCACGGCCGGTGCTGACACCAACCTGGCGTCGACATTCGCAGAATTCCGGATTCGTAGGATTCCGGCCGATCTTCACTGTACCACAGTGCGTCCGCCCTTGTATGATGATGGTTTTTGGTTCTCGATCAGCTGGCACGGATCAGGGCCGCGGGATCCTGCGAGGCGTTTTGCGCCGGTCGACAATCAGGAATTTTCGCGCTATGCTGAACCAGCTAGGCAAATAGCCGGCTCGGGATCGGAAACGCCGCGTAACTGCCGCGAGACCGCGAGTGTTCCGCTCACGCTCGGGCGCCATCGGTGATCGTCCATGGGACGTTGCCTGTGAGCCTGCCCGAACGTTTCGAGTGCCTCGGTATCGCTATCCCCGTCGAGGTTTTCCCATGGTCCGCGTGGGGCCTGCCGCCGGTCGATCCGCTGTATCCCAGCCATCGCCCGTCCGATGGGATCTGGCGAGCGTAGTGGAGTATCGACGGGACCTCCTCGATGTTCTCCTGGGACCACTCGGYGACACTGACCGGGCCCGCGCCCTTGCCCAGCTCGGGACGTACAACGACACTCAACGTCTCAAGGTCACTTATGGTGAGGTCGTATCGGCCGCGGCAGGAGCCCGGATCTTCACCTCGCACCGTGATCAGGTCACGACCATCCACGTTCGCGGCATGGCCGGCGCCGCGGGCACCGCGCTTCAGACCGCCCTCGACCATGGAATGCACGCGGGGGAGCCGCTGCTGGTCGTCGACCTCGGCGACGTGCCGGTCCTCGACGTGGCGGGCCTGGATGTGCTGGCCGGCGCCGCTTCCCTGGCGGCTCGCCGCCAGAAATGGATCAGTGTGYGCGGCGCCCGGCCCGCCGTCTTCGAGCAGCTCGTCGCGGCCGGTCTGGTCGCGGTGCTCGACGTCCATCCCGCACGCCGAACTCCCCAGGAAAGGGGGAGCACCATGACCACGACCAACAGCGGTGGCCACCAGGCCCGCGAAGGCGATCTCGACAGGATCAAGGGCATCGGCGCCCGATATCGGACGATCCTTGAGGAGATCGGTGTCGCCTCGATCAGGGAGTTGGGGCGTCGCAACGCCGCCAACCTGAAGAAGATGATCGAGGACCGGCACGGGCCGGTTGTCGGGCTCTCCGAGCGGCAGATTCAAGCCTGGATCGACGCGGCGAAGACCGCCAACACATTGCGCCCCGCCTGACATCCGCGGCCCTCACCTCAGGTCGTCCACCACGGTGGCCGGATGYGAGCCCTCGCGCCGGTGACCGGCATGGGACAGCCGGGCGGGACCAGCTCTTGCCAGATTAGATATCTATGCTCGCGAGATGGTCGGCGGTGCCCCCGCACCACTCGACCAGGAAGAGCGTCGCGTCGTCGGTCGTGATCCCGCGCCGTTCCCGCATCAACGCGTGGGACAGACTCCGCACCGTCTCCCGCACACTGTTTCCGTGGGCACTCTCGACGAAGTCGATCAGGCGTTCCTCGCCGAACTGCTGCCCGCCCGTCTCATGCTCCTCGACGAGGCCATCGGTGAAGAACAGCACCCGGTCGCCGCGTAGGAGCGTCTGCTCACTGACCTGCGGTATGTCACCACCGAAGCCGATCGGCAGGGTCCCAGGGCTCTCCAGCGCCTGGATAACCTTGCGATCGCGGATCAGCAACGCCGCCGGATGGCCTGCGTTAACCCACTGCAAGTGACCTGTTCCGATATCCAGACGCATCATCTGCGCTGTGACGAAGTGATCGGTACCGAACTGCTTGTGGATGGCTGCGTCCATGAACGTGTACAGGTCGGCAAGCCCGATATCGGCACGTCTGGCGTGCCGGTAGGCGCCGATCGCGACCGTCGCCAGCACCGCGGCGTCCAGGTCGTGGCCCATCGCGTCGATGATGACCATGTGAAGGATGTCGTCGTTGAGGGCGTAGTCGAAGCTGTCGCCCGCGATGTTGTAGGCGGGTTCGAGAATGCCGGCCACCGCGACCTGCGGGGTGATCATGGTCAGCGGAGGCAGCAGCGACCACTGGATCTCCGCGGCGACACTCATCGGTTCGAGACGCCGGGCCTGGAAGAACTGGTCGGTGTAGCTGCTCTTGGTCACCAACATGTCGGCGACAAGGCCGGCGAGTCGCCCCAGCAACCGGCGGTCATCATCATCGACCGTGTCGAGAGTAAACGCCAGTACCCCCACCTGGTCGCTACCGTCCAGCAGCGGCAGGTACATTCGCGTACCGTCAGCCTGTGGCTGCTCGACAGTCATCGCGCGGAGGAATGCCRTGCCGGCGGGGGAGTCGTCGATCGGCTCGGGCTTCCCGACCGCGAGGCTCCTGCCCGGCAGCGGCGTGAGTATCAGCTGCTCATAGTCCTGCAGAAGGATCGAGATGTCTCGCCCGCCGATCCTGCCGATCTCTTCCGCCACCAGTGGGGCAATCAGCTGTGGCGGCATCTCGTGAGCGCGGTCCAGCAGCACACCCAGCAGTCGCTCACCGAATCCCTCCGACCGATCCACCATGATCTTGCTAGACCGGCCGCCACCTGTACCATTGGTGCCTCTTCTCCCTGCTCGACCGTTCATACCGGGTGAGCCTCCCCGGACCGCGTCAGCCGGTCACGTCGACACCCCGCTTCGCTCCTGATCGACGGGGAGGAGGCCGGCAAATGGCGTGGCAGGTGACGAAGGAGCGGTAGTGCGGTGACCGGCGGGCTCGGCCGATCAGGCGGTCGTCGGCGGGCTACACCTGCGCGCCGCGTCAAACGCCGCGCTGTCCTGCAGCCCGGCGTCCTGTATGGCCGTACCGCGCCACAGGGCAAGGGCCTCACGCAGCAGTCGTACCCACCGCGGGTCCCCGTCATCGTGGGCCTGGTCGACGAGGCGTTCGAACCGCACGGCGTCGACGGCGCCGGGTTCCACCCTCAGCAGGGAGCCGTCCGTCTGCCCTCGACCGCCCCTTCCGGCAGCGCCCTCCACAGCCGGGAAACCAGGCGTTGCAGGGCATTCGCCGCCTCTGACGGCGGACGTTCACCCCAAATCCGGTCGACGGGCGTCGCCTTCGGGACCTCGTGACCTGGATCGAGCGCGAGAGCGATCAACCGCGCGCGCGACCGGGCGCCCGGCAGGTCAGCGAGGACGCCTTCGTCCGTACGAACCTCGAATGGCCCAAGCATTCCGATCTGCACCTGGCCGATTTTGCCGCGGTCGATTGGCGGCCCTTTGATCGCGATTTAGGTCCTCCGGTGGCGGTAACCGTTGCCGTTTCACGACCGCCGCGGGGCGTTACCGGCGATCACGCCAATGGCGCTGGCTCTGGCGGTCGCGGTTCAGTACGGTCCCGGGTCGGCAGTTGGGCAGAGGCGGCGTAAGCTTAGGTCACTGGGAAACAATCCGGCCTGCCGCGCATCAGCGTCGCGGCTCTACGAGCCTCAGGCTCAGCCCGGGCACGTCGGTGAACTCCCTTGGAGAGGCACCTCATGTCCGCTCAGTACGGTTCCGCCTCCGGGTCATCCACGGCCGTAGGCGTGCTCGGTAGCCGCTACGGCACCTGCGACGGCAAGTCCGCGTTCGCCAGGGAGACCAGCCCTGGTAACTGGCAGGTCAAGGTCCACGACCCCAAGAGCCCGCGCGCGGGCCACGATGGTTGGGTGTTGATCGGCTCCGGTTGGCCGACGTTGGCCGAGGCCGCCGCCGCCGCCGGCCTGTCCTGAGCCCGCGTCGCTCGTCGGGCGGGCCGCTCGCCGGTTCCTGCCGGGCCGGGTACCGGTCGCCGCCTGTTCGCGGGGACGGCCGGGGCCCGCGTCATCTGCGTGCGGGTGGACGTAGCCCGTCGAAGACGATGGTGAGTGTCCGGGCCTGCAGCTCGTCGTCCCAGCCTGCCTGCAGCGCTGCCTGACAGGCGGCCGTGAGGAGCGCGAGCACCTCCGGAACGCGGACGTCGTCGCGTACGGCGCCGGCGTCCTGAGCGTGGGTGAGCAGCGCGTCGATCGACTCTCGCAGCGTGTGGATCGGTTTGGCCACCGGGAGGTTGATCCCCGAGGCGGCCAGGAGATCGACGACCGTCTTCTTGGCCGCCGCCTGCTCGACCATGCTCGCGAAGAAGACGAACAGACCGGTCGCCGGATCGCCATCGTCGACCAAGGTCTTGATCTCGTCGTCCAGCCGAACCACGAGGTCGCTGACCAGCGCCCGCAGCAGGGCTTCCTTGGTCGGGAAGTGCCGGAAGACGGTGCCGATCGCGAGCCCGGCCCGCCGGGCGACCTCCTCCGTCGACGCCGAGGCGCCCTTCTCGGCGAAGACCGCCTCGGCGGCATCCAGGATCCGCGCTCGGTTGCGCCGTGCGTCGGCGCGCAGACCCTGGCTTGCTGGCACGACGCCCCGATCGGCCGCTGAGGACCTGCCTTCCGACATGGGTGGCGTCCTCCTGGGATTGACAACATGAGTCAAGACTCATCATATTCTGAGTCGCGACTCATGTTAGCTCCGCGGGACGGCCTAGACCGGTCGGTCGCGCGCCCAGTCTGGAGGGAACCGAATGGTGTCACCGTCCGMCAGCGCCGAGATGACCCCACGCGAGGCCTTTGCCCGTTTCCAGGAGGCACTTCTCGGGAACGCCCCCGAACGCGCGGACGAGCTGTACGCCGAGGACGTCATCATCGAGCTCCCGTTCGCCCGGCCGGGCATGCCGAGCCGCTTCGAGGGGCGAGCGGTGTTCGGCGCCTTCGCCGCGGCGGGCCGGGCCTCTCTGCCGGTGCGGTTCGAGGGATTCCGCAATGTGGTCATCCACGACACGGCGGACCCGCAAGTGATCATCGTGGAGTACGACCTCGCCGGAACGATAACCACCATCAACCGTCAGGCCTCGGCGTCGTTCGTCCTCGTCCTCAGGGTTCGTGACGGTCGGATCGTTCACCTGCGCGAGTATCAGAACGTCCTTGGCATGGCGGTGGCGCTTGGCCAGCTCCCGGCGCTGCTGGCCAGCATCGGTTCCGAAGAYGCCCGTACCCAACCCCCGGGAGCTGGCAGGTAGCCGGGTGGCCCGGCGGCCGAGCCGCTGCTGCGCAGGAGCGCGACCGCTCCGCTCCGCCGGCGGCGGCGATGCGTCCGCGGACCCGGCGCGGGACGAGCGGCGGTATCGCCGTGTGCTGACAGACTCCGGGCATGGAGTGGTCCTGGCTCACCGGCTCATATCACGAGCAGTTCATCAGAACCGGCCGTCAGCCGTTGCTGCTTCTTCTCGTGGGCTTGGTCGGCGGGTTCCTGTTCATCAGGACCTCCGCCCGCCTCATCCGGGCGAACGTTCGATGGTGGCCGGGAAACATTTCGGCCGGCGGGGTGCACGTGCACCACGAGTTCTTCGGTGTTCTCATGATGCTCGCGGCCGGCACCATCGGCTTCGCTCCCAGCGCCGTCCACCCGTGGCGTGACATCCTTGCGCTCGTCTTCGGGATCGGGGCCGGCCTCGTTCTCGACGAATTCGCGCTCCTGCTCCACCTGAAGGACGTCTACTGGACGAAGGAAGGCCGCTCCTCCGTCGATGCCGTCATCGTTGCCACGGCTTTGACCGGGCTCCTCCTGGTCCGCGCCGCACCCTTCGGGCTGGATGACATCAGTGACGACGAACGCTCCGCCCGCTGGACCCTTGTGGCACTTGTGCTGTTCAATCTGTCCCTTACCGTGCTGACCGCGATCAAGGGAAAACCCTGGGTGGCGATGTTCAGTGTCTTCGTGACCGTTGTCGGGATCTGGGGCGTCCTGCGGCTCGCCGCCCCGGGAAGCCCGTGGGCGCGGCGCCACTACGACCAGGGGAAGATGGCGCGAGCCGGGGAGCGGGCCGCGCGGTGGGGCAGACGACGTGAGCGCGCGTTCTCGCTGATCGCCGGCGCCGACAGCCCCGATTCCTCCCCGTAGCCGCGGGTGCCGGCTAGTTTGGTCATATGTCCACGGACCAGGGCATTCGACCGACTCCCACCGAGGATCATGCGGTGACGCCGCCGGCCGAGCGGTGTCCGCGGCCGTTGGGACGGGTGCGTGATGACGCCCGGTCGGCCGTGTACTGGGGCGCGGCCCACGGGCTTCCCCGGGTCGCCGTGCGGGCGGCGGCGCGGCGGGGGGACCTGCAGGGCCGGCTGATCGTCGCGGGTGCCGGCGGGGGAGAGGTCTGGGAGGCCGTCGAACAGGTGCGCGCCGCCGGGCCGCTGTACCGCGGTCGGTTCGCGTTCCTGACCGTGGACCATGCCGTCACACGGGAGGTTCTCGCCAGCGGTGACTTCCGGGCCGGCAGCCCGGCCCGGGCCGGTGGCCTCCTCGGTGCTCTGATGGCCCGGACCGCGCCCGACGTGCTGCATCCCATGGAGCCGCCGTCGCTGCTGGTCACGGAGCCACCCACGCACACCCGGCACCGCCAGCTGGTCAGCCGGGTGTTCACCGCGCGGGCGGTCCAGAACCTGCGGGCGCGCACCGAACAGATAGCGTCCGAGCTCCTCGACGGCCTCGCCACGGCCGAGCCCGTTGACCTGGTCGCCACCTACTGCGCCCTGTTGCCGGTCACCGTGATCTCCGAGATTCTCGGGGTCCCGCCCGGCGAACGGCCCCGAGTGCTGGCGCTGGGATCCGCCGTCGCGCCGAGCCTCGACTTCGGGCTGGGTCTCCGGCAGTTCCGGTCCGTCACCGCCGCCATGCGTGACTTCGAGTCGTGGCTGACCGGGCATCTCGCCTGGCTGCGGCACGAGCCGGGCGATGACCTGCTCAGCCAGCTCATCGTGGCCCGCGACCAGGACGGCGGGCTCGACGAGAGCGAGCTGAAGTCGATCGCCGGGCTGGTGCTCGCGGCCGGCTTCGAGACCACGGTGAACCTGCTCGGCAACGGCATCACCCTGCTGAGCCGGCACCCGGAGCAGCTCGGGCGGCTGCGCGGCCAGCCGGAACTGTGGCCGGGCGCGGTCGAGGAGATCCTCCGGATCGATCCGCCGGTGCTCCTTACCGGGCGCATCAGCACCCGCGAGCTAGACCTTCGCGGCGTCACCGTTCCGGCCGGGACCTACGTCGTGACCGTCCTCGCCGGCGCCAACCGGGACCCGAAGGTGTTCGCCGAGCCGGCGACGTTCGACGTCGCCCGCGCGAACGCCCGTGACCACGTCTCCTTCTCCGCCGGCCGGCACTTCTGCCTGGGAGCCTCGCTGGCCCGGATGGAAGGCGAGGTCGGCCTGCGCGCGTTCTTCGACCGCTACCCGGACGCGACGCTGCTCCCGGGCGCCCGCCGCCGCGCGAACCGCGTCCTGCGCGGCTGGAGCCGCCTGCCCGCCAGCCTGTCCTGACCTCTTGCCCCGGCGCGTTGCCCCGGCGCGAACCCGCCGCTGAGCGGCCTCGCTCCGAGGCGCGCCGGTCAGATGACCAGGGCGCCGGCGTCGATCGGCAGGGCGACCCCGGTGATGTAGCGGGCCTCCTGCGACGCGAGGAAGAGGACGGCGTTGCTCACGTCGATCGACTCGACCCAGTCGATGGGCAGCAGGATCGTCTCCGACGACGCCTTGCCGAAGTCCTCCCGGGTGGGGTTGGGGATGTCCGGGCAGAACAGGTGGTACATGCTCTCGTTCTGGATCATGGGAGTGTCGACCTGGGTCGGGTTCACGGTGTTCACCCGGATGCGGTTCGGGGCCAGCTCCTGGGCCAGGGTCTTCATCAGGCCGACGACCCCGTGCTTGGCCGAGACGTAGTGGCTCACGCCCGAGTAGGAGCGCAGTCCGGCGACCGAGCTGACCAGGATGAGCGAGCCGCCGTCGCCGGTGGCCAGCAGGTGCGGGATGGCGACCTTGCAGGTGCGCCACACTCCGCTCAGGTTGATGTCGATCATGTCGCCCCACGTCTGCTCGGTCAGTTCGTGGGAGGGGCCGTTCGAGAGGATGCCGGCGTTGGCGACGACGATGTCGAGCCGGCCGAGCTCGGCGACCCCGCGGTCGACCGCGGCGCGCAGCGAGTCGGTGTCGCGCACGTCCCCTTCGGCCGCGACGATCCTGCGGCCCAGCTTCTCGACCATCGCGACGGTCTCGGCGAGGTCCTCGGGGGTCGCCCCCGCGTAGTCGGTGGTGTCGATCTCGGCGCAGAGGTCGACCGCGATGATGTCGGCGCCCTCCTCGGCCAGCCGCACCGCGTGGCTGCGGCCCTGCCCCCGGGCGGCCCCGGTGATGAACGCGACCTTGCCTTCGACTCGTCCCGCCATGTCCGTCTCCTTGCGTCGTGACGTCACTTGATCACTTGACCAGTACGCCGGCATCCACCGGCAGGGCGATCCCGGTGATGTAGCGGGCCTCGTCCGAGGCGAGGAAGAGGACCGCGTTGCTGACGTCCTCGGGCTCGACCCAGGGGATCGGGAGCGCGTTCATCGCCTGCGACACCGGTGCGAAGTCCGCCCGGGTGGGGTTGTCGACATCCGGGCAGAACAGCCGGTACATCGGCTCGTTCATGATCATTGGTGTGTCGACCTGGGTCGGGTTCACCGTGGTGACCCTGATCCGGTGTGGGGCCAGCTCCTGGGCCAGCGTCTTCATCAGCCCGACGACGCCGTGCTTGGCCGCCGTGTAGTGGGCGATGTTGGCGTACGCCTTCAGACCGGCCGCGGAGCTGGTGAGGATGATCGCGCCGCCACGGCCGCCCGCGATGAGGTGCGGGATCGCCGCCCGGCAGGTGCGCCAGGCCCCGCTCAGGTCGACGTCGATGATCTCGGTCCAGATCTCCTCGGTCATCTCCATCATGGGCGCGGGCGTGTTGACACCGGCGTTGGCGCAGACGATGTCGAGCCGGCCGAGCTCGGCGACCCCCTCGTCGACGGCGGCCGTCACCGCCGCCAGGTCACGCACGTCGGCCCGGCGGGCGACGACGCGGCGCCCCAGCGCCTCGACCAGCGCGGCCGTCTCGGCCAGCTCCGCCTCGCCGGCCAGCGGGTAGGGCACGGTGGTCATCGGCGCGCAGGCGTCGAGCGCGATGATGTCGGCGCCCTCCTGGGCCAGCCGGACGGCGTGGGCGCGGCCCTGCCCGCGGGCGGCGCCGGTGATCAGGGCGACCTTGCCGGCCACGCGTCCCGGTCTGTTCGGCCCCGGTCCGTTCGCCCCCGACTCGTTCGGCACGCTCACTTGATCACCCCGTAGCGCCGCCGGTCGATGGTGATCGCGACAGCGGCGATGACCACCGTGCCCTTGACGATGAGCTGCGTGTACGGGTCGACGGCGGTGATGTCCATGCCCGCACCGAGGATGACGATGACCAGCGCGCCGAGCAGGGTGCGGTGCGGGCCGCCGACGCCGCCGGACAGGGCGGTGCCACCGACGACGATGGCCGCGATCGAGTTCAGCAGGCTGGGATCGGCGCCGAGCGGCACGCCGGTGCTCGCCTGGCCGGTGAAGATGATGCCCGCGACCGCCGCGATGACCCCGGCGAGCGCGAAGACCAGCAGCTTCACGACCTGCACCCGCACCCCGGACAGGCGCGCCGCGCGCTCGTTGCCGCCCACCGCGTAGAGGTGCCGGCCGAAGGAGGTGGCGAACGCGAGCACGGTGAGCAGGCCGGTCAGGATCAGCGCGGTGAGCGCGCCGTTCGGGATGCCCGGGATCGACGAGTCGTTGACGAGCGTGTGCAGCAGCCCGGAGCTGAAGGCCACCGGGCCGCCGTGGGAGATCGTGTTCGAGATCCCGTCCAGCACCGACATCATTCCCAGCGTCACCAGGAACGACGGAACGCGCAACACGGTGGTGACGAGCCCGTTGACCAGGCCGACCAGCCCACCGACGGCGAGCACCATGATGATCGCCAACGGGCCGCCGAACGAGTCGATCCACTTGGCGATGAGGATGCCGGCGAGCGTCGCGTTCGCCRCCACCGACAGGTCGATGCCGCCGATGAGGATGACGAACGTCCCGGCCAGCGCGATGACGGTCAGGAACGCCATCTGCCGCAGGATGTTCTGCGCCGAGTCGGTCGACAGGAACGCCGAGTTCCGGCTGCCGAAGTAGATGATGAGCGCCAGCAGCGCGACAAGCGGGACGGCGATCGTCCGGCTCCGCGACAGCGTGGCGGTGACCGCGGTGAGCCCGCTGAGCCCGGAACGGCCGGCCGGCGTCGAAGGGTCACCCCCGGAGCCGGCGACCTGCGGCGCGGCCAGATCGGTCGAGTTGTGGGTCACGGTGGTCCTCACATCATGTGGCTGATGACGTCGACGTCGGTGGGTTTGCCGGTCGCGGGCGACGGGATCTCGGCCGTCACCCGGCCGTCCCGCAGCACGACGATCCGGTCAGCCAGGCCGATGACCTCCTCCAGGGACTCGGCGCACAGCAGCACGCCGACGCCGTCCCGGGTCAGGTCGCGGATCATCGTGTAGATCTCCTCGCGGGTACCCACGTCGATGCCGCGGGTGGGGTCGTCGAGCACGAACACCCGGACCCTGCGGGCCAGCCAGCGGGCGAACACCGCCTTCTGCTGGTTCCCGCCGGAGAGCTCGCGGATGGGGGTGGCCAGCGAGTCCGTCTTGATGCGCAGCCGCGACGACAGGCTGGCCGCGCGGCCGCGCTCGTCCCGCAGCCGCAGCAGCCCGGACCAGCGGGAGGTGAGCAGGTCGAGGAAGCCGATGGAGATGTTGCCGCGCACCGACATCGCGCTGAACAGGGAGTCGTTCGCCCGCTCTGGCGGGACATAGCAGACCCCGGCCCGCACCGCGCGGCGGACCGACCAGCGGTCCCGCCGGCGCCCGTCGACGGTGAGCGAGCCGCCGCCGAGCCGGGTCGCGCCGGCCACGGCGGCGGCCAGCTCCGACTTGCCCGACCCGATGACACCCGCCACGCCGACGATCTCGCCCGGCCGGATCGCCAGGTTCACGTCCGTGAACGCGCCGGCCACCGAGCCGCCCGTGATCTCCAGGATCGGCTCGGCGGCCGCCGCGGCGCCGGTCTGCTCGGTCTCCCGGTAGTAGTCGACGCTGCGTTCCCGGCCGACCATCAGCTCGTGCAGCCGCCGGTCGGTGACGCCCTCGTTGCGCAGGTCGTCGACCACCTTCCCGTCCCGCAGCACCAGTAGCCGGGTGGCAAGGCGCAGCACGTCGGGCAGGATGTGCGAGACGTAGATGAACGACGCCCGGTCCCGCCACCGCTCGATCAGCGAGAACAGCAGCTCGGCCTCATGCTCGCTCAGGGCACTGGTCGGCTCGTCGAGCAGGATGAGCGGCGGGGTGTCCGCGATGCGGGCGTCCGCGAACGCCTTGGCGATCTCGACGAACTGGCGCTGCGGATAGGTCAGGTCGGCGACGACGGCGTCGGCCCTGATGTCGTCGACGTGCATGTCCCGCAGCAGCGCCGCCGCGGCGGCCCGCAGCCGCCGTTTCCGCCCCGGCCCCCGGCCGCCGGTCCGGATCTCCCGGCCGAGGTAGATGTTCTCGTAGACGCGCAGCGACTCGACGAGCGCCTGCTCCTGCACGACGACCGCGACACCCAGGGCGGCCAGCGCGCGTGGGCTGCCCAGCGGCGCGTCCTGGCCGCCCACCGTCATCGTTCCGGTGTCCGGGCGGACGGTGCCGCTGAGCACCCCGATCAGGGTCGACTTGCCGGCGCCGTTCTCGCCGACGAGGCCCAGCACCTCGCCCGTACCCACCGTCATGGACACGTCGCGCAGCGCGTGGACTGGACCGTAGCGCTTGGAGATTCCCGTGAGGGCGACGGTCGATTGGGTAGGCACGGGCTGGATCCACCCCACTTTCTGTGTGCCTGGGCGTGCTGCCTGGGTCCGCTGCCCAGGCGTGCTGCCTGGGTCCGGCTAGGCGACGAGGCTGTCCTTGAACTCGAGCAGCGGGCCGGACTTGAAGGCGCTGRCGTAGGTGGTCCGCACCGAGGCGATGTCGGCGGACGCCCAGGCGGAGTTCAGCTTGTACTCGTCCTGGGGGACGCCCTTGTAGTACTCGTTGGGGTCGATCGGGTTCAGCAGGGTCTGCGGGTCCCAGTCGTTCGGGTGCAGGGCCTTGCTCATCCGCTCCCACTCGAACGGCAGCTTGTCCGCGTAGACGGTGGAGAGCACCTTGTCGGCGGTCTCGGGGGTGACCAGCAGCGCGCCCTGGGAGATGAACTTCTCCGGGAGGGAGAACTCGACGTCGTTCAGCACGTCGAAGACGGTGATCCCGAGCAGGCCGGCGGTCAGGCCGCCGACGGTCGCGCTGGTCAGGTACTGCTTGCCGTCGGCGATGTACTGGATGTTCTGCTTGTTGCCGTCGAAGCCGACGACGATCTTGCCGGTGATGCGCTGGGCGTCCAGCGCCGCGATGACGCCGGCGGCCTCGCTGTCGTTCTGGGCGAAGACGCCGACGAAGTCCTTGACCGACGGCAGGATGTTCGTCAGCGAGGTCCGGGCGTCCTCGGAGGTCCAGTTGCCGGGCGACGCGGTGACGATCTTGATGTTCGGGAAGTCCTTCAGCGCCGTGTTCAGGCCGGCGGTGCGCTGGTCGTCGGCCGACGAGCCCTTCTGGCCCGGGACGTGGATGATCGTGCCGGAGCCGCCGACCTTCTGGAACATGGCGCGCGCGGTGGCCTCCGCGATCTTCACCGACGGCGGCGTGATGAACCGGACCCACTTGTCGGCGTCCGCCGGGGTGTACCAGGCCGGGGCGGTGTACGAGCTGGCGTAGAGGATGCCGGCGGCCTGGCAGGCCTTGGTGACGGCCGCGGCCTGGGCCTCGGTCGCCGGGGTGCCGAAGATCGACGCGCCGCCGGAGGTCCGGACGTTGCCCACCTGCCCGATGGCGGTGTTGACGTTTCCCTGGTCCTCCAGGCTGGACATCGGCACGCCTAACGCGGCCATCGCCTGCTTGCCGCCGTCGTTGAAGGCGACGAAGTAGTCGTTGGACAGCGTGGTGACCTGGGAGAAGGTGCGCTTCCGGACCAGCTTGCCGCCGCCGGCCGCGCCGCTCGCCCCGGCCGCGGCGGTCGACGAGCCGGAGTCCGAGCCGCAGGCACCGATACCCAGAGCGATGCCCGCGGCGCCCATGGCGGCGAGGAACGAGCGCCGTGAGGTCGGGTGCGAGAATCTTGCGTTCCTTGCGAAATCGACGATGCGTGACTCGTTCGATGCCATCGTGCTGTCTCCTTGATGAGCCGGTTTTCCGCCTCGGCGCGGCGGGTGACGGACCGGTCGGGGCGCGCGGAACCGCGGTGGCGGTCGCACCGCCGGAGCCCGTGAATCAGTCGGTATATCGTCTGCCCGAAACGTTCCCGCCGGCCGGGTGATGCCATCGCGTGATGGCGCGGAAGGTGGAGGGGGAAGCTGCGTCACAAGCCGGGCGAGGGCGCTCGGGGAATAGCGATGAATGCGGTTGGTGCGGGTCAGCCCGGCCTGCGCGAGGTCGTAACGAGCAGCTGGGCGGCGAACCAGCGCGACGCGTGCGCGGCGGCCTGGTCGAGCTTCGACCGGTCGCTGTATAGGGTCATGTGCGTCGTGTGCGGAAGGACCACGAGTTCCTTCTTCGCGGTCGGGAGGCGGTTGTACACGCCGATCTCGAGGTCCCACAGGGTGATGTCGTCGCCCTCGGCCACGATGACCATCGCCGGGGTGTCGTAGATCCGGTCGGCGAACGGCGTGACGTCGTAGTTCAGCAGCAGGTCGACCGACTCCATCGTGCTGCGGTTCTCGTACAGCGGCGCCTCGGTGGCCTGCAGCGCGGCGAAGGTGGTGCGCGTCTCGGGGAACGGCCAGGACGACAGCTCGCTGTCGGGTGTCTCGCTGGCATGCGGGATGTACAGGCGTTTTGCCGGGTCCTCGTAGCGCAGCCGGCGGTCCTCGAGGACGGCGTCCCACAGCTTGCGGTAGCCGAGGCCGCCGTGGACCCGGCGCATGTTCCGGTAGCCGTCGACCACCGGGATCTGGCTGACGATCGCCTTCACCCGCGGGTCGGTGGCCGCCAGGACGAGCACGTGGCCGCCGGAGTAGGAGATGCCCCAGGCGCCGAGCCGGTCCGGGTCGATGCCGTCGGCGCGTTCCAGGAAGCTCAGCGCGTTCTGGTAGTCGCGGATCTGTGCCCACGGGTCGAGGTGCTGGCGCGGCTCACCGTCGGAGACCCCGAGATTGCGGTAGTCGAACACCAGCGCCGCGATTCCCAGGGATGCGAACGCCTCCGCGTAGTAGGGCATGACGAGTTCTCGCACATAGCACCAGCCACCGGCCAGCACGACGGCGGGAACCTTCTCGGTGCTCGCGTCGACATCCGGGCGGTAGAGCCAGCCGCGTACGGTCGTGCCGTCGCTGCTGAACTCGACGTCTTCTCGGCGCATCGGAAGTCCTCCGGCGTGGGCAGGAGCGTGTGGAATGCCTTTGGTCAGGCGTTCGCCCGCCCCGGCCCATGGTCTTGGGGCTGGTATAGGAAGCGGTCGCGGCGACTTCTCGGTTTCGCGGCGTCCTGCTTATTACGGGTGCGTTACCCGTGGGCGTGTCGACCATCGTKGATGGCGTCCGTCACGTTGTCAAGTGGCACTTGACAGTCGGTCTGCGTGGCCGACCCTGGTTACTCTCGGTGTTGACGAACGGGGGTGTCAAGTCCCACTGGACACTCCTGTTCGGTTGGGGCTACGTTGGCCGCCACGGCCGAGTCGACCGGCCCGACCCCCTCGGCCGACCCCACGGACGGACCATCGCCGCTCGTCGCCGCCCGTCGCGCGCGGCCGGCGGGGCAGCGGAGCCTCGGCGGGTCGAGCCGTCACGCCCCGGCGAGCAGCCGGCGGTCGTCGTKCCCCCGGACGGGAGAGCCAGATGGATTGCGCGCGCTTACTCGACGCCTACGAACGCATGGTGCTGATCCGCCGTGTGGAGGAGCGGGTCGCCGTGCTGTACCGCGACGGGCTGGTGCCGGGATTCGTCCACACGTCGGTCGGCCAGGAGGCCTGCGCGGTCGGCGCCCTCGCCCACGCCCGCACCAGCGACGTGATCACGTCGACGCACCGCGGGCACGGTCACGTCCTCGCCAAGGGCCTGCCCCCACGACAGATGATGGCCGAGCTGATGGCCAAGGAGACCGGCGCCTGCCGCGGCCGCGGCGGCTCCATGCACGTCGCCGACCCCGGGCTCGGCATCTTCGGCGCGAACGGCATCGTCGGCGCCGGGCTGCCGATCGCGCTCGGCGCCGCGCACGCCCTGCGCCGCCGCGGCGGCGGAGATGCCGTCATCGCCTTCTTCGGCGACGGCGCCGTCGCGACCGGGGCCTTCCACGAGGCGATGAACATGGCCGCGCTCTGGCGGCTGCCGCTGGTGTTCTTCTGCGAGAACAACCGCTTCTCCGAGTTCTCCCGGGCCGAGGACCAGCATCCGGTGCCGTTGCGCGCGCGGGCCGGCGCCTACGGCATGGCGTTCGTGGAGCTGGCCGGCAACGACGTGGAGGCGGTCGCCGACGGGATGCGCCTGGTGCTGGACCAGGTCCGGGCCGGGAATGGCCCGGTGCTGGTCGAGAGCGTCACCACCCGGGTGCGCGGCCACTACGAGGGCGACGAGCAGCGCTACCGGGAGCGGGCGGACCTCGCCGACGCGACGGCCCGGGACCCGCTGCTGCTGACCCGGGCGCGGCTGCTCGACCTGGGCGTGCCGGCGGCGGACGTCGAGCGCGCCGAGCGGCGGGCTGAGGCGGACGTCGAGGACGCCGAGAAGTTCGCCCGGGAGTCTCCCGAACCGGATCCGGCCGGAGCCGCCGACCATGTCTATGCGGGGCGACCGGCTCGCCGGGCCGCGTCGGCCGTCGCGGCAATCCCGGCCACGTCGACGGCCGTCGGTGGGAGCGCCGTCTCGGCGGCGGGGCTGTCCCCGGCTGGCGGGCCGTCCCCGGCGGCGGTGTCCGCCGACGAGGCCGGCAGCCGCCCGTCGTCGGGCTCGCGCATCCTGCGGCAGGCGATGCGCGACGCCCTCGCCGCGGACCCGTCGGTCTTCCTCGCCGGCATCGACGTCGCCGGCGGCAACGTCTTCGGTCTCACCCGCGGCCTCGCCGGCGAGTTCCCCGACCGCGTGCTGGACACGCCGATCGCGGAGACCGCGATCATGGGCCTGGGGGTGGGCGCGGCCATGGCGGGCCTGCGTCCCGTCGTCGAGCTGATGTACCTGGACTTCCTGGGGGTCTGTCTCGATCAGATCATGAACCAGGCGGCCAAGCTGCGGTTCATGACCGGCGGCGCGGTCACCGTTCCGATGGTCGTGCGCACCCAGTTCGGGTCGGGCCGCTCGTCGGGCAGCCAGCACTCGCAGAGCCTGGAGACGCTCTTCGCGCACATCCCGGGCCTGACCGTGGTGATGCCCAGCTTCGGCGACGACGCCTACGGCCTGCTGCGGACCGCCATCGAGGACGACAACCCGGTGGTGTTCATCGAGAACCGGCTGTTGTACGAGCGGAAGTGGGCGATGCCCACCCCCGACCACCGCGTTCCGCTGGGCCAGGCCCGGGTGGTCCGTCCGGGCACCGACGTCACGATCGTGTCCTGGTCGCGAATGGTGTTCGAGGCGCTCGCCGCCGCCGAGACACTGTCGACGGAAGGCATCGACGCGGAGGTCCTGGACCTGCGCAYGATCGTCCCACTGGACCGGGAGGCGGTGCTCGCCTCACTCGCCCGGACGAACCGGCTGGTCATCGCGCACGAGGCGGTGGTCGACTTCGGGGTCGGCGCGGAGATCGCCGCGCTAGCCGTGAACGAGGGGTTCTGGTCGCTCGACGCGCCGGTGCGCCGGGTCGGGGCCGGCTACACGCCGGCGCCGTACGCCCCGTCGCTGGAACGCCGCTGGGAGGCGGGCGCCGCCGACATCGTCCAGGCCGTCCGGGAGGTGACGGCATGCTGAGCCCGACCAGGCCGCACGCGGTGGACCACTACGTTCTTCCCCAGGCGACGTTCACCGACCGGCTGCGCGAGACCGTGGCCGCGCGCGGCGACGAGCTCGCGGTGGTCGAGGGGGAGCGCCGGCTGACCTACGCCGAGCTCGCCGCGGCGGCCGAGCGGGTCGCCGCCGGGCTGCGGGCTCGCCACGTCGGCACCGGCGACGCCGTGCTGATCCAGCTCCCCAACTGGTGGGAGACGATGGTGGTCTCCTGGGGCGTCTTCCTCGCCGGCGCGGTGCTGGTGCCGGTGGTGCCCATCTACCGGGAACGGGAGCTGGGCCACATCGTCCGCCAGACCCGGCCGGCCGCGGCGTTCGTGCCCGAGCAGTACCGCTCCTACCGGCACGCCGAGGTGCTGCGGGAGGCGCTGCGCGCGGCGCGGCCCGCCCGGAGCGGATCATCGCCGGCGGACGACCGGCCGGAGGCGACGGTGGTCGCCGTGCGCGTGGGTGTCGAGGGCATCGCGGGTGCCGCGGGTGTCGAGTCGCTGTCCGACTGGCTGGCCGACCCGCCCGCCGGCGCGCCGGAGCCCGCCGCCGCACGGGGACAGGCACGGGCCGATCCGGGTGACATCGCGGTCGTGCTCTACACCTCGGGCACCACCTCAGCGCCGAAGGGCGTGCTGCACAGCCACCAGACGCTGCTCGCCGAGACCCGCGCCATGGCGAGCGCCGCCCGGCTCGGCCCGGCCGACCGGGTGTTCATGGCCTCCCCGCTCAGCCACATCACCGGTCTGTCGTACGGGTTGCTGCTGCCGGCGGACCTCGGCTGCCCGGTCGTCCTGCAGAGCCGGTGGGACGCCGCGGCCGCCCTCGACCTGATCGAGGAGTACCGCTGCGCCTTCACCGTCAGCGCCACGCCGTTCCTGCGCGGGCTGGCCGACGTCTACGCCGAGCGGGGGCGTCGCAGCGCGCTGCGGGTGTTCGTCTGCGGCGGCGCGGACATCCCGGCCGCGCTGGTCCGCCGGGCCCACGCGGCGATGGGCACGCGGGTGGTGCGCACCTACGGCTCGACCGAGCTGCCGACCTCCTCGATGGCCGACCCGTACGGGGACCTGGACGCCGCCGCTGCCGGGGAAGGACCGCCGATGGGTGACAACGAGCTGCGTTGCGACCCCGACGCCCTGTCCGGCGGGCCGGAGAGCTCAGCCGGGGCCGGGGCCGGGGCCGGGGCTGGAGCTGGGGCCGGGGCCGGGGCTGGAGCTGGAGCTGGAGCCGCCGGCTCGGCTGCCGCCGTCGGTGCCGGACGCGAGGGGGAGCTGCTGGTGCGCGGCCCGGAGCTGTTCCTGGGCTACCTCGACCGGGAGCTGAACCGGGACGCGTTCACCCCGGACGGCTTCTTCCGTACCGGGGACGTGGCCCGGATCGGCCCCGACGGCACCCTGGTCATCTCCGGGCGGATCAAGGACATCATCAACCGCGGCGGCGAGAAGTTCAGCGCCGCCGAGGTGGAGGCGGTGCTGCTCACCCACCCCGCCGTCCAGGACGTCGCCGTCGTCGCCAGCCCCGACCCGACGCTGGTGGAGCGTGCCTGCGCGTTCGTCGTGCCGGCGCCGGGCCGGACCCCGCCGACGCTGGCCGACCTGCGCGACCACCTGACCGGGGCGGGCCTCGCCATCCAGAAGGCCCCGGAGCTGCTGGTCGTGGTCGACGACCTGCCACGCACCCCGAGTGGGAAGGTGCAGAAGTTCGTGCTGCGGCGTCGCGCGGCGGCCGGCTCCTCACCACCCGCGTCGGTCGGCGCCGGCGAGGACCGGCCCGAGGCGGGAGGGAACTGACCCGCGTGGGACTGACGAAGAGCGGGGCATCCCGGTGCGCGCCGCGTACGCTCGGTGACGATTTTGTGGTCGTCACACGGAGGAGCCCCACGTGGCCGGGTCACGCAAGGCCGATCGATCTGGCCCTGGGGGTATGAGCGTGTCCGTTGGGTCTAACGTTCGGCACGCGCGGGAACGCGCTGGCCTGTCCGTGCGGGAGCTGGCGCGCCGCCTCGGGGTCTCCGCGAGCTTCCTGTCCCAGTTCGAGCTGGGCCAGAGCCAGGCGGCGGTGAACACGCTGTTCGCCATCGCGACGGAGCTCGGCGTCTCCCTCGACGAGCTGCTGGGCCACAGCGTGCCGCCGCGGGCCGCGCCGCCGGCCGCCCCGGCGGCGAACGCCGACGGCGTCGGCGATGGGCGAGGGGCGAACGGCGCCGCGCCGACGGGCCCCGCGCCGGAGCCGACCCCGGTGCCGGAGTACCTCGCCTTCCAGACCGGTGTCCGCTGGCGCCGCCTGGTCGAGCCGGTCGACGAGCACGTCGACTTCCTGCTGACGGACTACGAGCCGGGGGCGGACTCGGCGCCGGCCGACCAGCCGCAACGGCATCGGGGCACCGACTACGGCTACATCCTCGAAGGAACGCTGACCATCATCATCGACGGCCAGACCCGCCAGGTAGGGCCGGGCGAGGCGATCAGGATCAGCGGCGACGTCCCCCACCGGCTGCGCAACGAGACCAGCCAGCTCGTCCGTGCCATCTGGTTCGTCACCGACTAGGCGGCGGCCGCGGTCCGGCGTCGCCGTACGTCTCCGGCGACACCCTCGCCGTCGACGGAGGGATGTCACAGGACACCGACGCCGCCGACCGGGCCGTGGACCAGTGCTCGACCGGGTTCGTCCGGTTGAGCACAATGTCGGACCGTGTGCCCGATTCGATCCGGGTGCTCGATTCGGTACGCCCGGTGCGGCATGGAGGTCCACGCATGAAGGTCCTGGCCAGCGGCTTGCGGTTCCCCGAAGGACCGATCGCGCTCGATGACGGTTCGGTGCTCGTGGTCGAGATCGAGGGTGGCGCGCTGACCCGCGTCGCGGCGGACGGCGCGCTGTCCCCCATCCACTGCGGCGGTGGTCCCAACGGCGCGGCCCTCGGCCCCGACGGCGCCGTCTACGTCTGCAACAACGGTGGGCTGGCCTTCAAGACCGAGGACCAGATCCGGTTTCCGTACTGGATGGCCGAGGGCAACGAGGGCGGATACGTCCAACGAGTMGACCTGTCCACGGGCAGCGTCGAGGTCGTGTTCACCCAGGTAGACGGCACGCCTATCGGCAATCTCAACGACATCGTGTTCGACGAGCACGGCTCGTGCTACATCGTCGACACCACCCGCGGCGTGCTGTACTACGCCGATCCCGCGGCGGGCACGATCCGGATCGCTATGGAAGGCCTCGAGTATCCCAACGGTATGGGGCTGTCGCCGGACGGCGCGAAGCTCTACGCCTCGGAGACCTACTCGGGGCGGGTGCTCGCCTGGGACGTGAAGGCACCCGGCTCCCTCGGCGCCACCACCGAGCTGTACTCCACCGGCGGCGAGCATCACTGGGACGGCCTGGCGATCGACGGGGCCGGCAACGTCTGCGCCTCGAATCTGGAGAAGTCGGGGATCACGGTGATCAGCCCGGGCGGCGAGGTTCTCCGGGAGTTCGTGACGCCCGAGCACGACCCCTACGTGACCAACATCTGCTTCGGTGGCCCGGACGGCGACACCGCGTTCATCTGCTCGGCGGGGCGCGGCGTTCTCTACTCGCTCCAGTGGCCCTGGCCGGGCCTTCGGCTCAACTTCGCGCGCTGAGCGACAGGCCTGAGCGGCCGGCGTGAGAGACAGGCCTGAGAGACCGGGCTGAGCTGGGCGAGGTGGTCAGACGACGCCGTGCTCGCRCAGGCTGCGAGCGCAGTCGAGGACGGCGTCGGCGGCCGGGCGCGGCCGCCAGCCCAGCAGCTCGTGAGCCTTGGCGGTGCTGTGCCTGCTCCGGCGGCCGAGCGCCGGGGCGATCTCGCGCAACGCCGGGTCGCGCCGCGCCGCCAGCCGGACGGCGAAGTCGGGCACCCCCCTGGTGGACACCCGCGCGGCCGCCGGGCCGAGGCACGAGCGCAGCAGCTGTGCGATCTCCCGCATCCAGATGAACTCTCCGGTGCCGAGGAAGCGCTGCCCGGCCCCCGCCGAGCTCTCCAGGGCGCGCAGGTGGAGGTCGACGAGGTCGCGGACGTCGACGACCTCGAGCCCGATGCGGGGGACGCGAGGCATCGTGCCACTGAGCATGCGGGCGATGATCCCGACCGAGCCGATCGTCGCGGTGGACAGGATCGGGCCGAAGACGGCGCCGGGCAGGACCGTGACGAGCTCCGGTGCGCTCGCCCGCGAGGCCGTGAATTCCCAGGCCGCCTTCTCGGCGAGTGTCTTGGCGCGCCGGTAGGGGATCAGGGTGAGGTCGTCGGGGTCGGTCCACAGCGTCTCGTCGGTGACGCCCTCGGTCGTGTACGACGACGGGCTGGCCGCGTTCGCCGCCGAGGTCAGCACCACGCGACGCACGCCCGCGTCCGCGGCGGCGTGCAGGACCCGCAGGGTGCCGTCCACCGCCGGGCGGATGAGCGACTCGGGGCCCGCGTCCGAGCTGATTCCCATCGGGGACGCGACGTGCAGGACGTGCTCGACCCCGACCATCGCCTCTGCCCAGCCGTCGTCCGCGGACAGGTCGGCCGTGGTGAAGCTGAGGCGGCCGGACGAGCCGGTGGCGGGGGCCGTGGTCTTGGCGACCTCGGCCGCCCGGGCCTGATCGCGCAGGGTCGCGCGAACGTCGAGGCCGCGGCGCAGCAGCTCGGCGATGACCCAGCCGCCGACGTAGCCGCTACCGCCGGTGACGAGGATTGGTCCGGTCATGGTCGGCTCCTTCGAGGCGGGGTGGCAATATAAGTGGAGTGGTCTCCGTTGATGGGTCGACTGTAGTGGAGGGCGCTCCACTTTGCCGAACCCGAGATCCGCCAAACCCGAGATCTGCCAAGCCTCGAAGGACCGCGCACATGAGCTCGCAGCCGACCCGCGCCGACGCGCTCCAGAACCGGGAGCGGATCCTGGCCGCCGCGCGGGCCGCGCTCAGCGAGGACGGCGCGGCCTCGCTGAGCGCGATCGCCCGGCGCGCGGGGGTCGGGATCGCGACCCTGTACCGGCGCTTCCCCACCCGGGAGGCGCTGGTGATGGAGCTCTACCGCAACGACATCGGCCAGCTCATCGACCTGGCGCCCGCGTTGCTGACGGAGTATCCGCCGCTGGAGGCGCTCGGGCGCTGGTTCGATGAGGTCGCCCGCTACGCCCGGCTCAAGTTCGGCGTCTCCGAGGTCGTGCACGCCGCGACGAACGGCGGCCTCGACGATCCGGCGTACGAGCCGTTTGTCGCGGCTATCGCGACCCTGCTGACGGCGGGGGAGAAGGCCGGCGTTCTCAAGCCCGGACTCGATCCCGAGGACGTGCTTCTGCAGCTCAGCGTGCTGTGGCGGATCGACCCGAAGAACGGTGACGCGCGCATCGACCGGATCCTGGCGCTCATCCTCGACGGTCTCCGCGCTCGGTGACGACCGCCTGAGGAGCTACACCCTGACGGATGACGCCCCAAGGGGTGATACCCGAGGCCGGGCCGCTCACTTCGGTGGCCCAGGACTCKGGTCGGTCTTCCACCGGTGCCCTCGTGCGGTGCCCTGGTGGGTGTGTATATGCACGGTCATTTGGCCGGTAAGCAACCTCCTGGCCGGCTCGGCTTATTGGCCGGCCCGGTCTATTGGTTGTCCGGGACGAGACACCGGCCGTATTCTTCCGGCACGGGTCGCCGGCCAGGTTCAGGAAATGGAGGAACACCTGGTCGCCTCGATCGTCGAGATCCCGTAGGTTGGTGGCTTGGGGGGTTGTTGAGGAGAGCAACAATGACATCTGAGTCGTCTGACCGCGTCGAGGTCGACGAGTTTCTCACCAAGGTGACGTCCCGGTTGAGGGAACGTTTCGACGCCGATATCGCCCTTGCCGGCCGCGTCCATCCCCGCACCAGGGCGCTGACCATACGATGCGCCGACGGTGCGCGAATGGACCAATATCTGGGGGCGACAGCGGCTCCGGATCAGGGTATTGGCGGTCGGGTCGTCGCCCTGGGCCGGCACGTGACGACCGCGACCAGAGACGGGCGCGCGCAGGCCACCGCCGCCTGCCCGGGTCTGGCGGACTGCCAGGAGGACATCTGTTCCATGCTCGCCGTCCCACTGCGATTGGACGGCCGCGTGGTGTTCGTCTTCTACCTGGCCTGGCGGTCCGACAAGTCGACGGGTGCCACGACGACCAGGTCCGCGCTGTCGTTCGTCCGGGAGGTGGAGGCCTTCGCCGCCCAGGCCGCCAGGAGGCACGGGATCGCCGCCCCGCGGCAGTGGAACGTGGACGCGCGGGCGCTGCTCCAGATCGACGGCGAACTGGAACGACTGACCGACGAGGTCTCCGCGCCGCCCGCCCGGGCGAGGATCGCCGCCATCCGCAACCTGCTCGAGGACAGCGTCCTGAAGTCGATCGCCGGGGATGAGGCCGGGGATGAGGCCGCGGCGGAGGTCGCGGTCGCGCTCACCCGCCGGGAGCTGGACGTTCTCGGGCTGGTGGCCGAAGGGCTCTCCAACGCCGAGACCGCGGAGCGGCTGGTGGTGAGCCCGGAGACGGTCAAGGCCTACCTGCGCACCATCCGGAGCAAGCTCGGCGTGCGCAACCGGACCGCGGCCGTCAACGTGGCCCGGAGGTCCGGCCTGCTGCAGTGACGCGCCGTCACCGCCTCGCCGCCGGCGTTCCTGGCGTTCCCGGCGTCGCGGCGGACCGTCCACCTGTTTGCCTGGCGTCTGGGCGTCGGCGGTCGTATGAAGGTGGCGACCGGACGAGCGGCGGGCCGTCCTGCGCGACCTGATGGCGGTGAGCTGGCGTGACTGCGCGGCCCGACCCGGACCCCGACCACTTAGCGATGGGCGAGGCGCCGGCCGGCGGACCGCCGGCTGATGCCCCGCCGACCGGCGGTCCGCCGCCTGACGGCCCGCCACCTGGCGGCCCGCTGACGGGCCTGCGGGTGGCCGAGTGGTCCCGATCCATCGCTGGCGGCTATGCCGGCCGCCTCCTCCACGACGCCGGCGCGCACGTGACCCGCCTCGGTGCCCCGGGCGCCCCGTCGCTCCGACCGGCGCTCAGCGGCTATCTGCACTTCGGCAAGGTCGACCAGCCAGGCGTTCTGGCCGACGTCGCCGCGCTCGGCGCCGACATCGTCATCCTCGAGCTTCCCGACGCCCCCGGCGAGGAGCTCCTCGCCGGCTTCGGCGACGCGGCCGTGGTGGTGATCACCCCCTGGGGCCTGCGTGGGCCCTGGGCGGGTACCGGCCGACCCTGGAGCGAGCTGACGATCCAGGCGGAGTCCGGCTCGCTGTCCATGCGTGGGCTGCCGGGCCGACCCCCGCTCATGACCGGCAGCTCCGAGGGCCTCTGGGTCACGGGCACGATGGCCGCGGCGGCCGCCGTCGCCGCCCTCCAGGGTGGCCGCGCCCACCGGCTGGTCGACGCCCCGCTGCTCGAGGTCACCGCGTACGCCACGAACCTCTTCCAGGACGTCGGCGCCTCCATCACCGCCGCCTCGCCGGCGACGCCGCCGTCCCGCAACCGGCTGAACCCGTCGGTCGAGCCGGCCTCGGACGGCTGGGTCGGCTTCAACCTGGCCTCGGCCCAGAACCACGAGGACTTCGTCGTCCTGATCGAGCGCCCCGACTGGCTCGGCGACCCGCAGATGACCACGCACCTCGGTCGTTACCAGCGGTTTGACGAGTTCACCGCCGCGGTGCGGGCCTGGACCCGGCGGCACACCGTCGCCGAGGTGGTCGAGCAGGCGTCCGCCTTCCGGATCCCGTGCGCGCCGGTGCACAACGGCCAGACGATCCTGACGGACCCGCACGTCGTCGACCGTGGCTTCTACCAGCCGAACGCGCACGACCCCGGCTTCCTGGAGCCGGCGCCGCCGTTCCTGTTCGACGGGGTCCGGCCGCGACGCGACAAGGAGCCACGTCCCGTGGCGCGGGCGGCAACGTGGGCCGGTGCCGGTGCCGGTGCCGGTGCCGGTGCCGGTACTGGGACTGGGACTGGTGTTGGTGTTGGGGCCGACTCGCCGGACGACGCCCTGCCCTTCGAGGGCCTGCGCGTGCTCGACCTCGGCACCTGGTGGGTTGGCGGCTTCGTCGGTACGGCGCTCGGCGCGCTCGGCGCGGATGTGCTCAAGGTGGAGAGCACCCGGCGCGTCGACGGCGCCCGCCTGGTCGGCCCCGCCCCGGCGACCCAGGACCACTGGTGGGAGCTGGGCGCCTTCTACCTGGGCGCGAACAGCGACAAGCGCTCCATCACCGTCGACTTCTCCGCGCCCGCCGGCCGGGAGCTGCTGACGCGGTTGATCGCGGAGGCCGACGTGCTGATCGAGAACTACGCGCCGCGGGTGCTGGAGTCGGCCGGGTTCGACTGGGACACGGTGCACGAGATCAACCCGCGGCTGGTCATGCTCCGKATGCCCGCGTTCGGCCTGACGGGGCCGCGCCGATCGATGGTCGGCTACGCGCAGACCGTCGAACAGTTCTCCGGCCTGTGCTGGCGGACCGGCTACCCGGACGTCGCCCCGCACAACCCCAGCGGCCCCGCCGACCCGATGGCCGCCGCGAACTCGTTCTTCGCGCTCTCCTCGGCGCTGCTCGCCGCCCGCCGGACGGGCACGAGCACGGGCATGCGGACGGGGACGCTCGTCGAGTCGCCGTTGGCCGAGGCCGCGCTGGTGATGGCGAGCGAACAGGTCATCACCTGGACGTCCGAGGGTGTCCTGTTGGAACGGCTGGGCAACCGGGACGCCGTCGCCGCTCCGCAGGGCGTCTTCCCGACGGCCGAGCCCGACCGATGGGTCGCCCTCACCGTCGCGGCCGACGAGCAGTGGCGGGCGCTCGCCAGGCTGATGGACTCCGGCCCCTGGGCCGACGACCCGGAACTCGCCACCGCCGAGGGCCGGCGGGCGCGGGCCGACGAGCTCGAGAGGCGGATCGCCGCGTGGACGGCCGGGCAGGAACGCGGGGCGCTCGTCGAGCGGCTGGTCGCGGCGGGCATTCCGGCGGGCGAAGTCAGGGACGGCCGGTTCGTCCACGACCACCCGCACCTGGCGGCGCGTGGTTCCTACCGGCCCGTCGAGCTGCCGTGGGCGGGGACCGTCCCGCTGCCGTCGCTGCCGGTCCGCGCCGCCTCCGGCGGCTGGGCGCATCGCCGCCGCCCGCCGACGCTCGGCGAGCACAACATCGAGGTGCTGGGCGCCGAGCTGGGCCTGGACGAGGCGCGGCTCGCCGAGCTCGCGGCGGCCGGCGTCATCGGAACCGTGCCGCGGGGCGTCGAATAGGTCCCATCAGGCGGTCCGGTCAGCTTGCCGCCAGCGAGCGCAGCACCGTCGCCAGCGCCACGGCGCCGGCCTCGCAGTCGGCCGGCTCGGCGTACTCGGCGGGGGAATGCGAGACACCCGTCGGGTTGCGCACGAACAGCATCGCCGAGCGGATGCCGTGCGCGGCGAGCACGCCGGCGTCGTGCCCCGCGCCGGTACCGATGATCGGAGCCCCGCCGAGCAGCTCCGCGAGATCGGCCGCCAGGGCCGGATCGAACCGGGTGGTGGCGGTGAACGACTCCTCGACGGCGCGGATGCCCAGGGCGTCCTCGATCGACGGGACCAGGCGGCGGACGGCCTCCTCGTCGGCCCCGCGGCCGTCGAGCCAGCCGGTCGCCGCCGAGGGGATCGCGTTGACCCCGTTCGGGATCATGCGTACCTTGCCCACGGTCGCGAAGCAGCCCAGCCCGGTGGCCACCTCACGGGCCGTCAGGATCAGCGCCGCGAGCTTCAGCGACGGGTCGTCACGATCGGCCAGCCGGGTCGTGCCGGCGTGGTTGGCCTCGCCGGCGAAGTCGAAGCGCCAGCGCCCGTGCGGCCAGATCGAGGAGGCCACCGCGACGGGCGAGCCCTCGTCGACGAGCCAGCGGCCCTGCTCGATGTGCAGCTCGACGAAGGTCCCGACCCGCGCGAGGGCGGCGTCGTCGCGGTCGAGCTCGTTGGGGTCCCGGCCCGCGCGGGCGAGCGCCTCGGCGAGCGTGACGCCGTCGCCGTCCGTGAGGGCGAGGGCGCGGTCGCGCGGCATCGCGCCGGTCAGCACCCGCGAACCGGTGCAGGCGACGCCGAAGCGGGCGCCCTCCTCGTCGACGAAGTTCGCGACGCCGATCGCGCGAGCCGGGGTGAACCCGTCGCGGCGCAGCGCCTCGACGGCGCGCAGGGCCGAGACCACGCCGAGCGGGCCGTCGAAGTTGCCCCCGCCGGGCACCGAGTCGAGGTGCGACCCGGTCACCACACCGGGGCGCCCGGCGGCCAGGGACGCGTCGGGGTCGCCCCACCAGGCCCACTGGTTTCCCACCCGGTCCTCGGTGACGGTGAGTCCCACGGCCTCGGCCGCTGCGCGGAACCACTCCCGCAGCGTGAGGTCCTCGTCCGTCCAGGCGAAGCGGCGGTAGCCCCCGGTCGGGGCGCGCCCGACGTCGTCGAGATCGCCCAGCATGCTCTCGACGGACATCAGGCTCCTCCAACGCTCGTTCGGCCGTCGCTCATCGCTCATCGCTCATCGCTCGTCGCGTCGCTCGTCGCGCGCCGTTCATCATCCGGCGCGCCTCGCTCAGCGCATCTCGCCGGCGCCCACGTACGGGAATCGGCTCGTCAGCGGATTCCCCTCGGCGAAGCGCTCCAGGCGGAAGTCGGCCCCCGGGATGTCCGGGTCGTGGCTGTCGCCGTCGAGGACCAGGTCGGCCATCAGCACGCCGACCGCTGGGCTGATCTTGAAGCCGTGGCCGGAGAAGCCGGCCGCGAGGAACAGCCCGGCCGCGCCGGCCGGCGCGACAACGGGGTTCCAGTCGGGCGTGACGTCGTAGCAGCCGGCGTATGTATGGGCCACCGACGGCTCGGGGAACCCGTCGAAGCGGTGCAGCACCTTCTCGGCCGCCCGCTCCAGGCCGGCCTCGCTGGCCTGGTTGGAGTAGTCGTCCGGGTCGGCGAACGACGGCTGGCTGTGGTCGCTGTTGCCGACCAGCAGTTCGCCCGAGCCCTCGATCCGCGCGTACTGCAGGCTGACCAGGTCGGAGAGCACCGGCAGGTCCCGCAGCGGCTCGCCGGCGTCGACGACCAGCAGCTCCGAGCGAACCGACTGGACGGGCAGGTCGACGCCGACGCCGGCCATCAGCCCGCCTGACCACCAGCCCGCGGCCACGACGACGACGTCCGCGTCGACCACGTCGCCGCCGGCCAGCTCGACGCCGGTCACCGCGTCGCCGCGGGTCAGGACGCGGGCCACCGGCGTTCCCTGCCGGATGCGGGCGCCGCCGTCGCGGGCTTCGCGGCCGAAGTGGTTCGCGAGCTGCGAGGCGTCGGCGTACCCACCACGGGGTTCGTAGGAGAAGGCGGCGAGGTCGTCGAGGCGCAGGTACGGCCACAGCCCGGCCGCCCGGTCGTGGGAGATCATCTCGACGTCGATCCCGAGCCGCTGGTGGATCTCGGTGTTGGCGCGCAGAGGTTCCGCGTTCCCGGCGCCCACGGCGACCAGGTAGCCGACCTGCCGGAACCCGACGGCCGCGCCCAGCTCCTCGAACACCGGCAGGCTGCGCCAGGCCATCGCGGCGAGGGACGGCACGCCGTAGTGGCACCGCACGATGCCGCTGGACTTCCCGGTCCCGCCGCTCGCCAGCGTCGCCCGTTCGAGCACGAGCACGTCGCGCACCCCGCGGGTGGTCAGGGCGCGGGCGATCGAAAGGCCGATCAGCCCGCCACCGACGATCACGACCCGCCCGCCGGTCACGGCACCCTCCGCTCCATCTGGCCTCCCGGCTCGTCCGCGTCCCAGCTCGCCCGCCGACGCTAGCCAACCCGAAAGCCGCTGGCGGGACTGGTGGCGAGGCGTTACCGGCGTCACTATGTGAAATCCGGTTTCGCCCGCCGGGGTCGAGGCCAGGGGAGAGGAACGAGAATGCTGCTGCGGAACAAGACCACTGTCGTCACCGGGGTGGGAAGTGGCCTGGGCCGGGAGATGGCCACCTCCATGCTCGCCGCCGGCGCGAACGTGGTCGTCGCCGCCCGGTCGGCCGACGGTTTACGCCAGACCGCGAAGGAGTTAGACCCGACGGGTGAGCGGATTCTCCCGCACCCCGCGGACATCTGCGACGAGGAGAGCTGCCAGTCGCTTGTCGCCGCGGCCGTGGACCGTTTCGGCTCGGTCGACGCCGTGGTCCAGGTCGCCGCCTACGAGGACGCGTTCGGCGGCCTGTTCGACGCGGACCTCACGAAATGGAGCCGGGCCTTCGACACGAATGTCCTCGGCAGTCTTCGGCTGCTGCGGGCCGTCGTCCCGGTCATGAAGGAGCGGGGCGGCGGCTCGGTCGTCCTGGTCGGCAGCCAGTCGGCGTTCAAGGTCGCTATGCCCCAGGCGGGTTACGCGGCGTCCAAGGGCGCCCTGCTGTCGGCGATGTACTACCTCGCCGACGAGCTCGGCCCCGACGGGATCCGGGTGAACACCGTCGTGCCCAGCTGGATGTGGGGCCCCAACGTCCAGCTCTACGTCGACTTCCGCGCCCAGGCGGAGGGAAAGTCGACCGACGAGATCCTCGAGGAGATCACCGGGCGGTTCCCGCTGCGCCGCATGACGGAGGACCGCGAGGTGGCCGACACCGCGGTGTTCTTCTGCTCGGACCTCTCCAGGGCCGTCACCGGCCAGTACCTCCTGGTCAACAGCGGCGAACTGATGCGCTAGCCGACGCACCGCCAACTGGTATCCCGACCACCCAGGAGTGCGTCATGAAGTACCAGGTCATCGTGTGGGGAACTGGATTCGTCGGCAAGCGGGTCATCCGGGAGCTCGTCGAACACCCGGTCTTCGAACTGGTCGGAGTCATCGTCGCGGACCCGGCAAAGGACGGGGTCGATGCCGGCGAGATCGCCGGCATCGGGCCCATCGGGGTCACGGCCACGCGCGACGCGCGGTCGGTTCTGGGCCGCGGCGCGGACGCCGTCGCCTATTTCGGCCCGACCGCGGCGTACGCCGCCGAGAACATCGCGAACATGTCACTGGCGCTGCGCGCCGGCGTCAACGTCGTCTCCACGGCCATGACGCCGCTCGTCTACCCGCCCGCCTGCTCGGAAGAGCTCACCAGCGAGCTGTCCCAGGCCTGCGCCGAGGGCGTGGCCAGCTGCTTCACGACCGGCATCGACCCGGGATTCGCGAACGACCTCTTCCCGATGACGCTGATGGGCCTGACGGGGCGGGTCGACTCGGTGCGGATCCAGGAGATCCTTGACTATTCCACCTATACCGGCGACTACAGCCCGATGGGGCTCGGCGACCCGGTGGAGACGCAGGCGCTCCTGGAGATCCCGGAGCTCCTCATCTTCGGCTGGGGCCACACGATCCCGATGATCGCCGACGCCGTCGGGGCGAAGCTGGAGAAGATCGACACGATCTGGGAGAAGTGGGCGGCGCCCGAGCCCATCGACTTCCCGAACGGGCGGATCGAGGTCGGCCACACCGCGGCCGTGCGTTTCGAGATCCGGGGATGGGTCGACGGCGAGCCCCGCATCGTCGTCGAGCACTGCAACCGCATCACCCACGCGGCGGCGCCCGAGTGGCCCCGGCCGAAGATGGTCGACAACGACGCCTACCGGGTCACGGTGCAGGGCAGCCCGAACATCGAGCAGGAGACGGCGTTCCGCGCCTTCGACTCCGGCGACCCCAACGAGGGCGGCTGCCTGGCGAACGGGATGCGCGCGGTCAACACCATCCCCGCCGTGGTCGCCGCCGATCCCGGCCTCCTCTCGCCGCTCGACCTCCCGCTGGTCCCGGGCTTCGGCACCCTGCGCCCCACCGTCGCGGGTCGGTAGCCCCGGCGAGGGCCCGCTGGGCCGGTTCGGCGGGTGATCGAGGAGGGCTGACCGGCGGCGCCGAACCGGCCGGGTGAGAGACGGGGTTGGGGCGTGCCGACGACGGAGGTCGGGCGGCGAGATCGCGGGGGGTGGTGGCCGGGGCGGCTTCGGGGGGCATCTGTAAGGTCATGACTACCTTGCGAGTAGGAGTGCCTCATGCGCCGGTTATTCGCGATGACGACATGTGCCCTGGTGTTGGCGAACGGGGCACGGCTGCGCGGGCGCCTGAAGGGGCTCGCCAGGGCCGCCGACAGCGCCGACCCGGTCGACGGGGCACACGTCTTTCTCATCGCGGCCGGGGTGCGGCTGTCGGAGGGCGCTCGCCGGGCCGCGAGCGCGCACGCCCTGCGCCACGGGCTCGAGGTGCTCGACCTCGTGCCGGCGGATCTCGCGCCGGAGCTGGTGCTCGACCTCGCCCGGCTGGTGGACACGTCCCGGTACCGTGCGAACCGCTTCGTGCCCGGCAGGGGAGCGAACCAGGCACTGCTCGTCGACCGCGAGATCCTCGCCCGCGCGGGCGTCGAGGAACGAGACGACTACCGTGCGCCTGACCTGGCGAGGCTGACGCGACGACTCAAGCAGTACGCGCCGTCGACGACCGATCTGGCGATCGTGCCGGGCCTGACGGCCGCCCGCGGCGGTGGGGCGACCGGCGTGACCGGCGCGGGCGGCGTGACCGGCGCGGCGGAACGCGTCCGGCTGCGCGTGGATGCCTGCCAGCACCCCTACCAGTCGATGGCGTTCCTGCCGCTGGCGCGCACCGCCGCGGTGGCGGCCTCGTGCCTGGCGAGCCCGGCGTGGGGCCTCGCGGCGCTGGCGGCGACCGCGGCGCAGCCCGCCGCGGTCGCCGCAGGCCGTTTCTCCCCAGCGGTCGGCAACCCGGTCGCCATCTCGGCCCGCAGGCTCGCCGGCTGGCCGGTGTTCGCCGCCCAGGCCGCCCGCGCGACGGCGCAGGAGGCGGCCCGCGCGCGTCGGGAGCTGGCGGTGCCCGACCCCGAGAAGCGCCGCCGCCGGGCGCTCTACCAGGAGGAGATCACCGCCGGGGTGGCGGAGATGCTCGAGGAACGGCGTGAGTCCTGCCCGTGGTGCGGGTCGGCGGCGCTCGCGGCGCGCGTCCAGACCGTCGACATCACCCTGCGCAAGCCCGGCCGGTTCCGGTACGACCAGTGCCGCGCCTGCGGGCACGTCTTCCTGAACCCGCGGCTCGCGCCCGCCGGTCTCGACTTCTACTACCGCGACTTCTACGACGGGCTGCAGGCGGAGAAGATCGAGGGCATGTTCGCCGCGTCCGACCTTGGCTACCGGGCGCGGGCCAAGCTGCTGCCGTCGGCGGCGAAGCCCACCAGCTGGCTGGATGTGGGCGCCGGGTACGGGCATTTCTGCCTCGTCGCGGCCGGGCTGCTGCCGGGCGTCACGTTCGACGCGGTCGACATGGGCCACGGGATCGACGAGGCGGAACGGCGCGGCTGGGTGGGCCACGCGTACCGCAAGATGTTTCCCGACCTCGTCGACGACATCACCGGCCGCTATGACGTGATCAGCATGTTCCACTACCTGGAGCACACGCCCGACCCGCGGGCCGAGCTCGACACGGCGGCCACGGCCCTGCCCGCCGGCGGGCATCTGATCATCGAGGTCCCACACGCGCAGGGGCTGTCGTTCCGCCTGTTCCGCGGTTTCTGGGTCGGCCTGTGTCCGCCCCAGCACCTGCACCTCATCCCGCCCGACGAGCTCGTCAAGGCGCTCGCCGAACGCGGGCTGCGGGTCCTGAAGACCGAGTTCGGCCCGGCGCACATGTTCGGCGACGCCGTCGGCGCGGTCTTCTACCTGGCCCAGAAGCTGCAGCCGGACCCGACCCTGCCCTGGCTGCCCTACGAGGCGACCGGCTGGCGGCGCACCCGCCGGCTCGCCGCCCAGGCGGTGACCGTTCCGCTCTATCCGCTCGCCGCGGCCGTGGACGCGATGATGCTGCCGTTGCTGCTGACAGGCCGGCGGTCGAACGTCTACCGTGTCGTCGCCCGTAAGGAGACCGCCGCCCGGCCAGCCGCGCGCGGCGAGGCGGCCTGACCGGTGCGTGCCCAGCGGTAGTCATCCGGAGGGCGGTATGGCTGACCACGTGGTGATCGGCAAGTCGGGACGGGTCACCGGGAAGATCGCGCCGGGGGCCGTCGGCGAGGTCATGCTGGCGGTGCGCGGCGGCTCGGAGGCCTTCCACGCCTATGCCGAGGACGGCGAGGCCACGATCACGGTCGGCTCACGGGTGCTCGTCGTCGAGTATTTCCCGCCGCGGACAGTGCTCGTCGTCCGGCTGTGACGGTCCGCGCCGCCCGTTTGCGGCGTCGTGGCTGAATCCTCTTGTAATCGGGCGGACATCTGTAACAATTCCGCTCCGGAAGCGCCCCGCGGCTCCTGGTCGGAAAGGTCGCAAAGCTCCGCCCGGCCAGTCCGGATCGCACTTCCGTGTAGAAGGAGAAACCGACCCGGGCGGGCGGGAAGTCCGGCCACCGAGCCCGGGCTCGGCTGGCGCGTGGRAAACCTGGAGGCGTCGTGCTGCTCATTGCCATCGTCGCGGTCGTGGTTGGCGTCCTGCTGGCGGTGGGGCTGTTCAGACTGATGTGGCGGGTCGCCGAGCCGAACGAGGCGCTGATTATCTCCGGTCTGCGGGCGCGCAAGAGTCCGGCCGACTCGGTGGTAGAAAGCCTGGGATTCAAGATCGTGACGGGCAAGGGTGTGCTCGTCCTGCCCGGGGTCCAGACGGTCCGCAAGATGTCCCTCGACCTGCGGGCCGCCCAGCTCGGCATCGACTGCGTCACCCAGCAGGGCATTCCGGTCGGCATCCGCGGTGTCGTCATCTTCAAGGTGGGCGACGACTTCGTCTCGATCGCGAACGCGGCCCKCCGTTTCCTCGACCAGCAGGACAAGATGGACACCCGGGTGCACAACGTCTTCGCCGGCCACCTGCGGGCCATCGTCGGCCAGCTCACCGTCGAGGACCTCATCCGCGACCGCGAGAAGCTGACCCAGCTGACCCGGGCGAGCTCCGGCACCGAGATGGAGAAGCTGGGGCTGATCGTCGACTCGCTGCAGATCCAGGAGATCGACGACCMGACCGGCTACATCCACAACCTCGGCCGCCCGCATGTCGCCGCCGTGGCCGCCCAGGCCAGGATCGCCGAGGCCGAGGCCGACCGGCAGGCCGCCGAGCAGGAGCAGATCGCCCTGGCGCTCAAGGCGGAGGCGAGCCGGAACAGCTCGATCAAGCGGTCCGGCTTCCAGGCCGAGGTCGACGAGGCCGCCGCCCGGGCCACCCAGGCCGGTCCGCTGGCCGAGGCCGTCGCCAACCAGCAGGTCGTCGTCGAGCAGACCAAGGTCGCCGAGCTGGAGGCCAACAGGGAGGAGCAGCGGCTGCAGGCCGTCGTCCGCAAGCCGGCCGACGCCCGCGCGTACGAGAAGGCCACCCTGGCCCGCGCCGACCGCGACGCCAAGATCAGCTCGTCCGAGGCCGACGCCCGCCAGATCCAGCTGGCCGCCGAGGCCAACGCGACCAGGGTCCGCGCCGAGGCGGGAGCGAGGGCGCAGCAGATCGAGCTGCTGGCGACCGCCGACGCCGAGTCGACCCGCAAGGCCGGCGAGGCGAGCGCCCACGCCAAGCGGTCGGTCGGCATGGCCGAGGCGGACGCGCTGCGCGCCCACGGCCTGGCCGAGGCGGAGGCGATCAAGGCACGTGCCGACGCGCTCGCCGTCAACCAGGACGCCGTCATCGGTCAGGAGCTCGCCCAGCAGTGGCCGGCCATCGTGGAGGCCGCGGCCAAGCCGTTCGGCGCGATCGACCAGCTGATCGTCCTGAACGGGGCGACCGGCCTCTCCGAGGCTCTGGCCCAGGCGCTCTCCCAGGGAACGAGCGCCCTCCAGATGGCCCGCACCATGCTCAGCGGCAGCACGCCGGGCCAGGCCAGGCCCACGTCACCGGAGGGTGCCGCGCCGCCCCCGCCCGGCCAGCCGAACGGCTCACCCGTCACCGGCAACCGCGGCCAGAAGGGCACCTGAGACGGTCCGGTGGCCAGGATGGTGGTGTGACCCTCATACGGGCGGCGCGCCCGGCGGACATGGCCGCGGTCCGGGGCATCGCCGCCGGCTTCGACCTGTTGGGCGCCTGGCCAAGCCAGCCGGACTTCCTCGACCTGGAACGGGAGACCGGCAGGCTCGTCGTCGCGGACGTCGCGGACGTCGCGGGCGGCGTGGCCCGTGTGGTCGGGTTCGCGGGCGCACTGACCCGCGGTGGCCTCACCCACCTGGGCGACCTGTTCATCGACCCCGGGACGCAGTCCGCCGGCCTCGGCCGGCGGCTGCTGGAGGCAGTGCTTCCCGGCCCCGGCCATCCCGTGGTGACGTTCGCATCCTCCGACCCGCGGGCACTCTCGCTCTACCTACGCCAGGGCCTGCGACCCAGGCAGCCACTCTGGTACCTGGGCGGCGGCGCCGCGGCGCTGCCCGACGCCCCGGCCGAGATCCGCCCCGCCACCGCCGACGACATCGCCGAGCTCGACGCCGAGGTCAGCGGCGGCCACCGCGTCGAGCACCTCGCCTGGTACCTGGACCAGCCGGGCGTCGCCGCCTGGAGGACGCCCGGCGGGTACGCCGTCACCCGTGTTCACGGCGACCGATGCGCCGTCGGGCCGGCGGGCGGTCACGACGCCGACGCCACGGTCCGGGCCGTGCTGGCCGCCGCCCGAGAAGCCGCGGGCTCCGTCCGCGCCGCCCGCTCCGTGCACCTGGCCGTCTTCGCCGCCCACTCGCTCGCCGCGGTCCTCGTCGGGGCCGGGTTCCGCATCACCGACCAGGACACGTTCATGGCCACCCCGGGCAGCCCTCTCGACACCGACCGCTACGTCCCCGACGCCGACCTCGGTTAGTGCCGCTCGAGCGAATGCCCACCCCGCCGGCGGCACCATCATTGGCCTCGGCGGAAGTCAGTCCGCCCGGTCAGCCGCGGCCCGCGAGGAACTGCTGGGCGAGGCGTTTGGGGGCGCGGGCGAGCCACGCCTCCTCGGCGAGCTCCGCCAGCTCGCCCACCTCGATCCGGTCGAGGCGGACCAGAACCGCCGGATAGCCGTCGAAGTGCGGAATCGTGAAGTAGACGTCCGGGTTGTCGGCGATCAGCGCCGCCTTGACGCCCAGGTCGGCGACGTGGGCGCCGAGAACCGGGCCGGCCGGCGCGGCGCCGCCGAGCGCCTTCAGGTCGGCGCGGCCCAGCGGCCGTTCCCAGACGAATCCCTTCGTCTTCACCTTCCAGGCGTACTGGCCGTGCGAGGTGGCCTCGACGGTTTCCGGCAGCGCGAGCGCGATTCTGCGCACATCCTCCCAGCTCGCCATGACCTCACCGTAGCCACGTGGCGGGCGCATTCCCAGCCCGATCGCCGTGGCAGTGGCCGTGCGCCGCCTGCTGGCCGCCGAACTCCGCGGCCACAAATTTCGTTGCGAGCCCGCCTGGCCTCGTCCATGCTCCCTAGGTCGGCGGCTCCCGCCCGGCCACCTCGCCAGGGCGGGTTGCGGCTGGCCCACCTGGTCGGACAGAACCGCGCACGGCCAGCCGGGACGTGAGCGTCGTCGGTCCGCCAACGCGCGGCCCGCCGGCCCGCCAACCCGAAAAATGTCGGAGGTTCGGGCGAAGGTTGTCAGGACCCGCCCGGCTCGGGCGGGGGCCGCCCGCCACCGCCGCGCCGATGAGTTCCCCGGCCACGCCCGGTCGTATCTGTCGTACGTGTCGGACCGGCGGGAGCGAGCACGTGGCGGCCCGACCCCAGCACCTGCGACCCGAAGGACCGAGATGACCGCGATCCTCCAATCGGACGAGACGTCCCGCTGGGACGGCGGGAGCGGCCCCACCTCCCTGGGAGACGGGGAGGGCGAGGGCAGGGCCGGCGTCGGGCTCGGGACGGTGGCCGGCTCCGACGGCGAGGCACGGCGCCGGACCCCGCTGGTGATCAAGCTGCTGGTCGGGGCGACGTTCGTCGCGATCCTCAACGAGACCATCATGATCAATGCGGTGCCGCGGCTGATGACCGACTTCGGCATCACCCCGCGGTCCGCGCAGTGGCTCTCGACCGTCTTCATGCTCACGATGGCCGCGGTGATCCCGGTGACCGGCTGGTTCCTGCAGCGGGTGACGACCCGGACGGCGTACGGGATCGCGATGGCGACCTTCTGCGTCGGCACGGTCATCGGCGCCGTGGCGCCGGTCTTCGCGGTCCTGCTCGCCGGCCGGGTCGTGCAGGCCGCCGGGACGGCCGTGATGATGCCGCTGCTGATGACGACGCTGATGACCGTCGTCCCCGAGCAGGACCGCGGCCGGGTGATGGGGAACGTCACGATGGCGATGTCCTGCGCGCCGGCGCTGGGCCCCGCCGTGTCCGGGGCCATCCTCCAGCTGGGGTCGTGGCGGCTGATCTTCGTGTTCGTTCTCCCGGCGGCACTCATCGTCGCGGTGGCCGGGCTGCGCCAGCTTGAGAACGTGGGCGAGACCCAGCGAAGCTCCGTGAGCTGGACCAGCGTCGCCCTGGCCGCGCTCGGCTTCGGCGGTCTGTTGTTCGGGCTCAGCGAGGTCGGCGCCCGCAACGGGATCATCGTGGCACTGATCGTCGGCGGTGGCGTGGCGCTGATCGGGTCCTTCGCGGCGCTGCAGATACGCCTGCAGCGGGCAGGCAGCCCGCTGCTGAACCTGCGCACGCTCACCTACCGCCCGTTCCGGGTCTCGCTGCTGCTGATGGCGGCCGTGAACATGGCCTTCCTCGGCTCGATGTTCCTGCTGCCGCTGTATCTGCAGGACGTGCGCGATCTCAGCTCCCTCAGGACCGGGCTGCTGGTGATGCCGGGTGGCCTGGCGATGGGCCTGCTGGGGCCGGTGGTCGGCCGTCTCTTCGACCAGTTCGGGGCCCGTCCCCTCGTCGTTCCGGGCGCCACCGGTTCCGCCATCGCGCTCGGTGTGCTCAGCCGGACCGGCACCGACACTCCGTATCTGCTGCTGCTCGCGGCGCACGTCGTGCTGATGGCCTCGTTGGCCGCGGTGCTCACCCCGGTGTTCACCATCGGCCTGGGTGCCCTGCCGCCGCAGCTCTACTCGCACGGCAGCTCGCTGTTCGGCACGATCATGCAGGTGGCCGGCGCGCTCGGTACGGCCCTGATGGTCGTCATCCTGGAGACCAGGTCCGACCAGCTCACGAACGCGGGCGCGGCCGAGTCCGACGCGTTCGTCGCCGGGATGCGGTGGGCGTTCATCGCCGCGGCCGGAGCCGCCGTCGCGACCGTTCTGCTCGCGCTGCGGCTGCCCGCCCGCGTCTCGGCGACCGAGCCCGACGAGACGCCCGAGGCGGCGGGCGCCGGCGCCGGCGCCCGGCCGGGGGTGGCCTGACCCGGCCCGTTGACGGGTCGCCATCATCTCGGCGCCGGCGCGGGGTGGCATCCACGCAGGTGGTGGGCGATGGTGGCGCGATGGAAGGACGGGGAGCCGAGCTGGCCCTCGGCGGCCTTGACCGCCCTCGTGTAGTGGTGCAGGCCGGCGTCGTCGAGGTGGCCCCAGCCGCCGCACAGCTGGTGGGCGCCGGTGGCCGCGCGTAGCGCCGCCGCCGTGGCCGTGACCTTCGCGGCGGCGACGACGGCCCGGGCATGGTCGTCCAGTGGCTCCGGCGCCGTCGTGGTCAGCACGTCGCAGGCGGCGGCGGTGGCGTCGCGGGCGCAGAGCACGTCGAGGTACATGTCCGCGGCCCGGTGACGGACGGCCTGGAACGCGGCCAGCGGCTGGCCGAAGGCCGTCCGGGCGCGGGCATGGTCGATGGCGGCGCGCAGCAGGCCCGCCGCCAGACCGGTCAGCTCCGCGGACAGCGCCATGGTCCCCATCGCGAGTGCCGCGGCGAGTGCCCGGCTGGCGGCCCCGTCGCCACCGCCATCCCCGTCATCCCCGCCGTTCCGATCGCCAGCGCGGTCGCTGTCGCGACCCCCCGTGTCGTCCTGGGCCAGGACCTGGTCGGGGCGGAGTACCACCTCGGCCAGGTCGACGTCGCCGAGGTGGTCCTCGCTGAGGGTGCGGTGCGTCGTAAGCCGCAGGCCGGCGGCGGTCGCCGGTACGGCCGCGAGGAGAAGGCCACGCCGTCCGGGGCCGGTGGTGAGCCGGGCGGGCAGGAGGAAGACGTCCGCGCTGTCGGCGTAGGGCACGAACCGTGCCCGGCCCGACAGGCGCCAGGAGCCGTCCGGCGCCGCCCGCGCGATCACCCCGGCGCGCTCCCAGGCCGGCGATCCCAGCCCGTCGTGCGCGCACAGCGCGTACCGGGTCGTACCGCGGCGCAGCTCCTCCCGGTGCTTGGCGCCGGCGTCGCCGAGGGCCCACAGGGCGGCGTCGACCTGCGCGAGCCCGGAATGGACCGGCAGCGGGCAGCGCGCGTACCCGAGCTCCTCGGCCACCACCCGGGCCGTCGTCAGCCAGGCGTCGGAGGTCGCGGCGGCGGCCGGCCACGCCTCGCGCAGCAGCGCCGACCAGAGCCGCTCGTCATAGCCCCGCGACGTGGACTGGACGCCGGCCAGCCGGCCGAGACGCCACGAGCCGAGCAGTTCCCGGATCGGGGCGCGCAGCGTGGGTGCGTCGCCTGGAGCGCCCGCGTCGCCGAGCGAGCCGGCGCCCGGGCGCTGTGCCGCCGGACCGGGGCGCGTCGGCACGCGGTCCGGTTGCCTGGCTTCGGCGCTCGGGCGGGGGGCGCGCAGGCCGAGGGCCGAGGCGGCGATGCCGTCGCGGTGCAGCTCGTTCGCGCCCACGGAGACGGTGCCGTCGAAACGGAAGAGGTACTCGAAGGCGAACCGGCCGGCCGCCGGCGCCCCCGGCGCGGCGGGGCCGAACAGGGTGCCCCCGATCGTGCCCGCCGGGCCGGCGGCCTCCGTCGCGAACTGGGCCAGCCGCTGGGCGTACTCGGTGAGCAGCACCTTCGCGGCCGACGCCGACGCGCCGCTGCGCTGGCCCGCCAGCTCCTCGCGGATGAGGCGGGCCGCCGCGTGCCGGGCGTCGCGCAGCTGCGTCCACTGCGCGGCGAGCCCGTCCGCCAGGCGCAGGTCGTCCAGCGGGCGGTGCCCGTCAGCCGGAGTCCCCACATCGGCCGGAGCCCCCACACAGGCTGGAGTCCCCACACAGGCCGGGGTCTCCCCGTCGACCGGGGTCGCAAGGTAGCGGTGGACCTCGTCGAACAGGCGCTGGCACCAGCCGAGGCTGAACATGCCGGTGCGCTCCCGCTCGACGGCGTAGCTGAGCTGGCGCCACCCGTCGTCACGGGTGCCCAGCAGGGCGTCGGCGGGCAGCTCCACGTCGTCGAAGAGCACGTCCCACAGGTCGTAGCCGGCCATGGTGCGCCGCGGTACCAGCGTCACTCCGGGCAGTGCCGTGTCGACGAGGAACATGCTGACGCCGCGACGCGCGGGCACCGCCGGGTTCGTGCGCGCGACGGTCAGGCAGACGTCCGCCTTGCCACCGCCGGTGACGAGCGTCTTGTGCCCCGACAGGCGGTAGCCGCCGCCGGGGAGAGCGAGCGCGGTGCTCGTCAGGGACGCCAGGTCGTTGCCGGCCCCAGGCTCGGAGTAGGCGATGCACATCTCGATCTCGCCGCGCAGCATCGGCCCGACGAGCCGGTCGCGCTGGTCGGGGCTCGCGAAGGCGAGGACGGGCGGTCCGGCCAGCGTCAACGCGGTGTCGACCAGCGGGGCGTCGTGGTACGCGGCCTCGTAGTCGAAGACGGCCGCGAACGACGCGGGCCGTCCCCCGCCGCCCAGCTCGGTCGGCACGCTGATCCCGAGCCAGCCACGCGCGCCGGCCGCGCGCTGCAGGCGGCGTTCGAACTGTTCGTCGAGCCCGGTCCGGTCCCGGGGGTCGGCATGCGCCGCGGTGCGCGCCGGCGCGAGGCTGTCGGTGAGCCAGCCGCAGACCTGGCCGCGGAACGCCTCGGCGTCCGGGCCGAGCCCCGGCCCCTCGTGCCAGCTCACGCCGTCGTCACGCCGGCCGGCGTCACGGTCGCCGCCGGCGCGCTGTTAGCCACGGCGCCGGCAGCGCGGGTGCCGCCGCGGGCCTTCGGCAGGCCGAGGCGCTGTTCGGCGACGAGGTTGCGCGCGATCTCGGTGGTGCCGCCCTGGATGGTGACCATGGCGCTGTGCCGGGCCGCCCGCTCGATCTGCCCGCCGGCCGCTGGTTCCAGCGCGCCGCCCGTGCCGCCCGCGTCCGCCGGGCCGGGGGTGGCCAGGGCGTCGTGATCCAGGCCGCGCAGGATGCCCGTCGTCCCGGCGACGTCGCGCAGCTCGCCGGCGGCGCGCTGGTAGGCCGTCGAGGCGAACAGCTTCGCCACGGTCCCCGCCACGGCGGGGGACTGGCCGGACGCGCTCAGGAACGCGGTATGCCGGGTGAGCAGGAAGGCGACCTCCGCGTCGACGCGGGCCCGCGCGACCGTCTCCAGGACGGCCGGGTCGTCGCCGGGCCGGCTCCCGTCCGGTCCGGTCCGGGCCGCCCAGGCGACCGCGTCGTGGACGAGCGGTTCGAGCATCCCGGTGCCGCCCATCACGCCCCGCTCCATGCTCAGCCCGACGGCCATCACCCGCCAGCCCCCGTCGACCTCGCCGATCCGGTTCTCGTCGGGGATGACGACGTCGTCATAGAAGACGATGTTGGTGCGCTCGTCGCCGATCGTGTGGATCGGCTGGATGGTGATGCCCGGGGTGTCGAGCGGCACCAGGAACATCGTGAGGCCGCGGTGCTTGGGGACGTCCTGGTTGGTGCGGGCCAGCAGGAAGCAGTACGCGGCCTCGTGGGCGAGGGTGGTCCACATCTTCTGGCCGTTGATCCGCCAGGCGGTGGGTGGGTCGCCGACCGGCTCGGCGCGGGTGCGGGCGGCGGCGACGTCGGAGCCCGAGCCGGGCTCGGAGTAGCCGAGCACGGCGATCGCCTCGCCGGCCAGCAGCCGGGGCAGTGCCCCTGTGCGCAGCGCCGGGCCCGCGAGCTGGTCGAGCACCCCGGCCACGATCATGGTGGTCGCGATGCCGTGGTAGGGCGCGTCGGCGATCTCCAGCTCGCGGAACAGGGCCGAGAGCTCCCAGACGCTCCTGGTGGCGCGCCCGCCGGGCGTGGGCGCGGCGAGCCAGCCGCGGGCCGCCATGGCCCGGTGCAGCGCGGGGACGTGCATGGTCCCGGTCCGGCGCATCCGCTGGCGGATCTCGTCGGTCAGCCAGGTGGCGAGGAACGCGCGCACCTCGGCCGCGAACGCGCCGACCTCCGGCCGGTGCCCGAACCCCTCGCCCTCGCCGGCGCCCTCGCCGGCGTCGATCGAGCCGTCCACCGTCCCGACGGAACCGTCGGTGGCCGCGGCGCCGAGGAGGCGCTGGCCGAGCTCGCGCAGCAGGTGGCGCGGGGCGCCTGCGAGCAGGGGATAGGCGCTGGCGCGGCGGTAGAACAGCTGCGCGTCGTGCTCGACGGCGACCCCGAGGCCGCCGTGGTACTGCACCAGCCGGCCGGCGGTGGCCCTGGCCGCGTCGGTGGCGAAGTGCAGGGCCATGAGCGCCAGCTCGGGACCGGACGCGCCCGTCAACGACCGGCGCCCCGCGTCCTGGCACCAGGCTGCCTCGCGGGCGAGCAGCGCGGCGCCGTCAACGAGCCCCGGCAGGTCGGCGAGCCCGTGCTGGACGCCCTGGAAGGAACCGATCGGGACGCCGAACTGGACGCGTTCACGCACCCATCGGGTCGCGAGGTCGAGCGCGCCGTCACCCAGCCCGGCCAGCCACGCCGCGGCGAGCGTCAGCCACTCCCGCCGGGCCCGGCCGAAGGCGGCGACGGCCGCCGGCCCCTGTCCGAGCACCACGGCGGCCGGCGACCCCAGGCCCAGCGGTCGGTCGGCGAGCGGCAGGTCGCCCTGGTTCGGCGTCGCGACGCCTGGCGGGTCGGTCCGCGTCGCTGTCAGCGTCTCGTCGACGATCGCGAGGACCACGCCGGCGACGGCGCCCGCCGGCACGGCGGTGCCGACGCCGCAGCGCACCCGTGGCGCGAGCGTCGCCACCAGTTCGCCGGAGACGACGGCCGCCAGGTGCGGATGGTCCGGGGCGGTCGCGGCCAGCAGCCGTGCGGCGGCGGTGTGCTCGGCGAAGGGGACGGGCGCGAGCACCCGGCCGAGTTCCAGGGCGGCGGCGGCCGCGGCGTGCAGGCCGGCGCCACCGCCGCCATGCTCGGCGCCGACGGCGAGCCCGGGTAACCCGGCCGCGCGCAGGTCGTCCCACAGCCCGGGGTCATGCCCGAGCGGCTGCGCGGCCCGGGCCGGCGCGAGGCCCGGATGCCTGGCGAGCACCGCCCTGACCAGGTCGCGTGCCGCGAGCGCCGTCTCGTCCAGCGCGAGGTCCATCTAGGCCTCCTCCTGCTCGTGGTCCCCTGGCTGCTCGTGGCCCGCCGGGCGGACCCGCGGGGGCGCCGCGCCGACCTTGGCGGCGAGCTCGTCCAGCTCCGCGACCAGCGGCGCCGGCAGCGGGATGCCGTCACGGGCTCGCTGCCGAGCCCGTTCGTGCTCCGGCTCGCCGGGCAGCCAGATGCGTTCGACGCCGGTGGCCCGCTCGCTCCCGCGGATCTCGCGGACGAGGGTGTCGACGGCGGCGGTGAACACGGCCCGGGGGGCGAACCTGGCCGGGTCGATGGCGATGAACACGACGCCCTTGGCGACGCGGGCGTCGCCGTGCAGCGGGGAGGCGGTGCGTTCGGTCGTCCCGAACGAGCTGCCGGCCAGCACGCCGGCGAGCAGCTCGACGAGCAGCGCGAGCCCGAAGCCCTTGTGCCCGCCGAACCACTGCAGGTGGCGCACGGACGCCGCCGCCGGGTCCGTCGTCGGCCGGCCGTGCTCGTCGTTCGCCCAGCCGGTGGGGATGGCCGCGTCGCCGCGTTTCTTCGCGAGCAGCAGCTTGTTGCCGGCCACGGCGGTCGTCGCCACGTCGTAGACGATCGCCGGCTCCTCGCCGGCCGGGACGGCGTACGACAGCGGGTTGGTCGACAGCAGCGGCGTCACGCCACCGAACGGCGGCACGAAGGTCGGCCCGTTCTGCACGCACAGGCAGATCAGGCCCTCGGCCGCCACCCGGGCGGTGTAGGCGCCGAGCGCCCCCAGGTGGGTGGTCTCGCGGACGGCGACCGCCGCCACGCCGTGCTCGGCCGCCCGGGCCGACACCAGCCGGGCAGCCTCGAGCCCGGCGAGCTGCCCGAAGCCGAGGCCGCCGTCGAGGATCGCCGTCGTCCCGTCGTCGGCGATGGCCGTGACCGTGGTGCGCGGTGTGAGGTGCCCGGACGCGAGCCGCGCCGCGTACATCGGCATCAGGTGCGCGCCGTGCGAGTCGACGCCGCGCAGGTCCGCCTCGACCAGCAGCTCGGCGACGGCGTCCGCCTGCTCGGCGGGGACCCGCCAGCCGGCGAGGATCGCGGCGAGCGCCGCCCGCAGGTCGGCGGCGGTGATCAGGACCGTCCCCGTCCCCGTCCCCGTCCTCGTCCCGGTCACGCCGGCTCGCCGCCCTCGATGGTGACGCGGTGCAGGGTGCGCTCGGCGCCGGCGGTGTCGCCGACGACGGCGTGCTGGGTGGCCCGGTTGTCCCAGATGACGAGATCGCCGACCCGCCAGTGGTGCCGGTAGACGTACTCGGGCCGGCCGACCCGGGCGTACAGGAAGCTCAGCAGCGGGGCGGACTCCTCGTCGGTCCAGCCGTCGATGCGGGCGGTGTAGTTGCCGTTGACGTACAGGCCCGGGCGGCCGGTCACCGGGTGGTGGATGACGACCGGATGGGTGACGGTGACGTCCTGCTCGGACAGGCCCGCGGACGCGGCGAGCTCGGTGCCGCGGTGCACGGCGCGCAGGCCGTCGAGGGTCCCCCGCAGGCCGGGGGAGAGGTCCTCGTAGACCCGCTGGATGTTCGACCACATGGTGTCGCCGCCGTACGGCGGGATCGTCCGCGCGAGCAGCAGGGTGATCCCCGGCGGGCGGGCGGTGTGCGTGGTGTCGGCGTGCCAGGTCTGGGTGACCGKGTTCGGGTCGTAGATCCGCATCAGGCCGGGGTGGCCTTCCAGCGACGCCACGTAGGGGTGGATCGAGATGGTGCCCCAGCGGGCGGCGAACTCCAGCTGGCCGGCGGGGGTGAGGTTCTCCTGGCCGCGCAGGCAGATCACCTGGTGGTCGAGGAACGCCTGGCGGACGACGGAGAACGTCTCGTCGTCGATGCCGGCGGCGAGGTCGACGCCGGTGACCAGCGCGCCCAGCGCGCCCGCCCGCCGCTCGACCGCGACCTTCGAGGCTGTCGTGGTCATGAGGTCGTGCCCTCCCCGGCTGGTCGCGCATTTTGCATATTAGATATATGATTCATGAGGTGATCGCTAGAGGCGAGCCCGCCCGGAATCGATCCGCCGGCGCCGCGGCCGCCGCTGGCGGCGGCGACATCGGTACTGGCGGGGCGGTGACGGGCGGCGTGACGGTGACCGACCGGGCGGCGGCGCCCGCGGCGACGATGACCGGCGGCGCGGCGATGGCGGCGCAGCTGCGCGCCGAGGGCGTCGAGGTGATCTTCGGCCTGCCGGGCGACCAGCTGATGGCGGCGCTCGACGCGCTCGTCGACGTCCCCGAGATCCGCTACGTCGTCACCCGGCACGAGCAGGCGACGACCTACATGGCCGACGGCTACGCCCGCACGGCCGGGCGCCCCGGGGTCGCGATGGTGGTCCCGGGCGTCGGCGTCTACAACGCCGCCTCGGGCCTGGCCACCGCCTACGCCTGCTGCTCGCCGGTGCTCCTGCTGGCCGGGCAGATCAACCGGCATGGCATCGGCCGCGGCCTGAGCCTGCTCCACGACGTGCACGACCAGCTCGACATCGTCCGGCCGGTGACGAAGTGGGCCGCCAGGGCGATCGAGGCGGACGCCGTCGCCCCCGCGCTGCACGAGGCGTTCACCCAGCTGCTGGCCGGGGTGCCGCGGCCGGTCGAGGTGGAGATCCCTCCGGAGGCGTTCGCCGAGCCGACCGCCGCGGCGCCGCCGTTGGCGCCGGCCGTCCCCGCGCCCGTCGTCCCGGATCCCGCGGACCTGGAGGCGGCGGCAGCGGTGCTCGCCGCCGCGTCGGCGCCGCTGGTGCTCGCCGGCGGCGGGGTCGTCGGCGCCGGGGCGGCCGAGGAGCTGCGCCGGGTCGCCGAGCTGCTGTCCGCCCCCGTCGTCACGACCCGGGAGGGCAAGGGCGCGATCGACGACCGTCACCCGCTGTCCGTCGGCACGGCCTGGGTGAACCGGCGGCTGCGGCCGGTGCTGGAGTCCGCCGACGTGATCCTCGCCGTGGGCAGCCGCGTCCAGGGGATCAACCCGCGTCCCGGGCAGAAGGTCGTCCACGTGGATGCCGACCCGGCGGCGTTCGGGCGCAACGTGCCGGCCCAGCAGACCATGGCGGTGCCGGGTGACGCCCGGCTCGCGCTCGCCGCGCTCGCCGAGCTGCTCCCGGCCCGGCCGCTGGACCCGGCCCGCGCGGCGGCGGCTGGTGAGGCGCGGCGCGCGGTGCGCGCCCAGCTCGACGCGATCGGGCCGCAGTTCGCGCTGGTCGACGCGCTGCGCGCCGGGATCCCGGCGGACGGCATCCTCGTCGCCGACACGACGACCGTGGCCTACGCCTGCCACCTGGCGTATCCGGTGTACGAGCCGCGGACGTACCTGAGCACCTCCTACATGGGCACACTCGGGTTCGCCTACCCGGCGGCGCTCGGCGCGAAGGTCGCCGCGCCGGACCGGCCCGTCGTCACCGTGGTCGGCGACGGTGGGTTCCTGTTCACGTCCAACGAGCTCGCGACGGCCGTCCAGCACGGCATCCACACCGTCACCGTGGTCTTCGACGACGGCGCGTACGGCAACTCCAACCGCGACCAGCGGGAGAAGTACGCGGGCCGCGAGCTCGGCACCGTGCTGCGCAACCCCGACTGGGTGGCGCTCGCCCGGGCGTTCGGCGCCGAGGGCGTCCAGGTAGACGACGTCGCCGACCTGCCCGCCGTGCTGCGCGCCGCCTGCGCCGCCGACTGCTCGACCGTCATCGCCGTCCCGATGGAGCGCCTGCCGTCCCCGTTCTGACCGGGATCGACGGCACTCCCACCAGAATCGAGCTCTGCTGGAGGCATGGATGCCGGTCGACGTGGACCGTCACGCCGCTCTCGCGAAGGAACTGCTGCCGCCGGGGCGGCTGCTCGTCGGCGACGACCGCCCGGACGGCGACGCCGGGACGTACGCGCACGTCAACCCGGCGACCGGCCGCGAGCAGGCGGCCGTCACCCTCGCCGGGCCCGGCCAGGTCGGCGCCGCCGTCGACGCCGCGAGAGCCGCGGCCGTGCGCTGGCGAGACCTTCGGCCGGACGGGCGGCGCGGCGCGCTGCTGCGGCTCGCGGCCCTGGTGCGCCGAGACGCCGAGCGGATCGGCGGCGTGCTCACCCTGGAGTGCGCCGTCCCGGCGGCGACCGCGGCCGCGCTGCCCCGCCGGGCCGCGGACTACCTGGAGTACTACGCCGGGTACGCGGACAAGCTCGAGGGGCGGGTCATCCCGATCTTCCCGGAGAACGCGTTCGACTACACGCTCACCGAGCCGTACGGCGTCATCGGGATCATCTCGACCTGGAACGGCGGCATCTCGTCGGTCGCCCGCAAGGCGGGCGCGGCGCTGGCCGCCGGGAACACGGTCGTCGTCAAGCCGATGGAGCTGGCGCCGTTCTCGTCCCTGCTGTTCGGTGAGCTGGCGCTGGAGGCCGGCCTGCCCGCCGGCGTCGTCAACGTCGTCCCCGGCGACGAGGTGGCCGGAGCCGCGCTCGTGCGCCACCCGGGCGTCGACAAGATCAGCTTCACCGGTGGGCAGCGGGCCGCCCGCGCGATCCTCACCGACGCCGCCCAGAGCATCAAGCCGGTCGTCCTGGAGCTCGGCGGAAAGTCCGGCAACATCGTCTTTCCCGACGCGGACCTCGCGGCGGCCGGCCGGTTCGCCGGCACGGTGTGCATGGGGATGGCCGGTCAGGGCTGCGTGTTCCCGACCCGGCTCATCGTCCACGAGTCCGTCCACGACCAGGTGGTGGCGACGGCCGTCGTGACCGCGGCCGCCCTGCCCGTCGGCGACCCGCTCGACCCGGCGACCGCCGTCGGGCCGGTTGTCAGCGCCGCCGCGCGCGACCGCATCCTCGGCATGCTCGGGCGGGCGCTCGCCGGGCCGACGCCGGCCGGCGAGCTGCTGCTCGGCGGCGGCCCGGCGGACGCGTCGGCGGACCCGGCGCTGGCCGATGGCTTCTTCCTCGCGCCGACCATTCTCGACCGCGTCGACCCGGCCGCCCAGATCGCCCAGGAGGAGGTCTTCGGGCCGGTCCTGTCGGTGCTGACGTTCCGCGACGAGGACGAGGCGGTCGCGCTCGCCAACGGCACGCCCTACGGCCTCGCCGGCTACGTCCACACCACCGACCTGCGCCGCGCCCACCGGGTCGCGGCCCGGCTCGACGCCGGCTACATCTCGCTGGGTGGCTTCGCCGCGCTGCCCGCCAGCGCCCCGTTCGGCGGCTTCGGTCGCAGCGGGTACGGCAAGGAGGGCGGCCGCGCCGGCCTCGACGAGTTCGTCCGCGCCAAGAACGTCTACCTGCCGATGTAGCCCGTCGTAGCCGTCGAGGCGGCGCCGCCGGGGTCACGCGGGGGAGGTGGCGAGCCGGTCCCAGGCCGTCGGGGGCAGGCCGCGGGCGCGCAGCTCGTGCTTGCGGACCCGGCCGGTCGTCTCGGTGCGGGGCAGGTCGGCGACCACGTCGACGTAGCGCGGCAGCATGAACGCGGGCAGCCGGCCGTCGAGGAACGCCAGCAGACCGGCCGGGTCGAAGCCCTCGGCCGCCGGGTCCGCCAAGTCTGTCGGGTCCGTCGAGTTCGTTGGGCCTGCCGCGTCCGCCGGGCCTGTCGGGATGACGGCGACGAGGACCTCGTCGTCGCCGAGCTCGGTGCGCACGGCCACCGCGGCGCACTCGCGCACCCCGGGGTGCGCCGCCACCGCGGCCTCGACCTCGAACGAGGAGATGTTCTCGCCGCGGCGGCGGATGGTGTCGCGCAGCCGGTCGACGAAGTAGTAGTGGCCGGCCTCGTCGGCGCGGAACGCGTCGCCGGTGTGGAACCAGCCGCCGCGCCAGGCCTCGGCCGTCGCCTCGGGCATCCCGTGGTAGCCGAGGCACAGCGACCACGGCTCCCGGGCACGCACGACGAGCTCGCCCACCCGGCCGGCGGGGACCGGCTCGTCGCGCTCGTCCACGACGCGCGCCTCGAAGTCCGGCCAGCTCGCGCGGCGGGTGCCGGTGTTCTCCCACGGGCCGTGGTCCCAGCCGGTGGCCAGCGGCGCGCCCACCTCCGTCTGGCCGTAGCAGGTCGCCACCCGGACGCCGAAGCGGCGCTCGAAGTCGGCCATCCGCGGGATCATCGGGCCGAGGATGACGCCGCGCACCGGGTTGTCGGCGTCATCCGGGCGGGGCGGCGCGGCGCGCAGCAGCGCGGTCAGCGGGCCGACGAGGGCGAGCGCGACGCAGCCGTGACGGCGCACGTCGTCCCACACCCGCGCGGCGCTGAACTTCTGCCGCGTCACCAGGCAGCCGCCGCGGCCGAGCACGTAGTTGAAGCCGGACCGGCCGGAGTTGTGGAACAGCGCCATGGCCGAGAACAGCGCCTCCCCGGCGGCGAGCGTGTCCTCCGGTACCCAGGACCACATCTGGTAGGTCAGGCCCCAGGGAGTGATCACCGCCTTGGATGGGCCGGTCGTGCCGGACGTGAACAGCAGGCTGCTGACGTCGGACACGGCTGGGCCCTCGAAACCGGCCGCCGATTCGGTGGTGGCGAGCGCCGCGCCGAGGTCGACGACCGCCACAGTGGATGGCAGYGACCCGGCGCTGCCCCGATCGAGACCGGCTGCGTCGTCAGCGAGACCGTCCGCGCCGTCAGCGAGGAGCACGGTGGCGAGCAGCGGCAGCGCCCGTGGGCCCGCGCCCGCGGCTGCCGCGACCCGGGGCAGCATCGCGCTGGTCGTGATCAGGACCGTCGACTCGGACACCGCCAGCGCGTGCCGCAGCATCGGGCCGACGTAGGCGGTGTTGAGCGGGACCTCGACCGCGCGCAGCCACGACAGGCCGAGCATCGCCAGGTGCGGATCGAACCCGTCGGGGAGCATCGTCGCCACGTGGGTGCCCGCGCCGACTCCGAGCCCGCGTAAGCAGGTGGCCCAGCGGTGGCTTTCGGCGAGTAACTCGGCGTAGGTCAGGCGTGCGCCGTCCACGTGGATCAGCGCTGGCGCGTCCGGGGTTCTCGCCGCCCAGGTGGCCAGGGCATGCGGCGCGAGCAGCCGTCGGTCAAGCATGGTCGGCCTTCCTCCATTGCGAGCTCACCACTCTCGCTAATATCATGTATCAAACATACGATCATTGCTCGCGGTCGAGCTCGCGACCAGACCAGGCCTATGGCCTGATCAAGATCGTGGGCTGATCGGGTCGTGGCTGGTCCTGGTCGCCGGCTGGCTGGTCGCGTGCTGGGAGGAGCCCGGATGACCGACGGACGTGACGATCCCGGCGGCGACGGCCGGGGGGCCGCTGCGATCCCGATGATCATCGACGTGGACGCGCACGTCGTCGAGCCGCCGGACCTGTGGACCTCGCGGCTGCCGGCGCGCTACCGGGAGACGGGGCCCCACGTCCGGTACCTCCCGTCCGGGCGCCCGAAGCTCGACGGCGGCAGCTACATCGAGGAGCCGGGCACGGAGGGCCCGCCGGTCGCCTGGTGGTTCTACGAGGACCACCGGTACTCGGTGAAGCGACTGATCGCGGCCGCCGGCTACCCGGCCGACGAGATCAGCCTGGCGGGCGTGACCTTCGACGAGATGCGGCGCGGCTGCTGGGACCCGGCCGCGCGGGTCGCGGACAACGAGCTCAACGGCGTCGAGGCGCAGCTGTGCTACCCGAACTACCCGCGGTTCGCCGGCCAGATCTTCCTGTGGGGCAAGGACCGCGATCTCGCGCTGCTGTCCGTGCGCGCCTACAACGACTGGATGGTGGAGGAGTGGTGCGGCGGCGGCAGTAGCGGTAGTGGAGGCTGCGGCCGGCTGGTGCCGCTGTGCCTGGTGCCGCTGTGGGACGCCGAGCTCGCCGCCGCCGAGGTGCGACGCAACGCGGCCCGTGGCGTGCGGGCGGTCGCGTTCACCGAGCTGCCCACGTACCTGGGCCTGCCGAGCATCCACACCGGCTACTGGGACCCGTTCTTCCGCGCCTGCGCCGAGACCGGCACCGTGCTGTGCATGCACATCGGCTCGGGCACGAAGACGCCGCAGGCCTCACCGGACGCGCCCGACGCCGTCCCGGCGACGATCATCTTCGGCAACTCGGCCGCGAGCCTGACCGACTTCGCCTTCTCCGGCGTCCTCGACCGCCTGCCGGACCTGAAGCTCCTCTACGCGGAGTGCCAGATCGGCTGGATCCCGTACCTGCTGGAGCGGATCGACGACGTCTGGGAGACCCACCGCGGCTGGAGCAACTCCCAGCTGAAGTGCCCCGAACGCCCGTCGACCTACTACTACCGGCAGATCCACGCCTGCTTCTTCAAGGACTCGGTCGGCATCGAGCTGCTCGACCGCGTCGGCGTCGACAACATCCTCTTCGAGACCGACTACCCCCACCAGGACGGCACCTGGCCCCACAGCCGCCAGGCCGCCGCCACCCAGTTCGGCCACCTCGACCCCGCCGACATTCACAAGATCGCCCGCGGTAACGCCATCCGCCTCTTCGACCTGCCGTTGCGGCCGTGATCAGCCGAGGCCGATGACGCCGTCCTCGTGGAGGCTGGCGATGGCGGCGGCGTCGAGGCCCAGGACCTCGGTGAGCAGCTCGGCGGTGTGCTGGCCGAGCGTCGGCGGCGCCGGCTCGGGCTCGTCGGGCACGCGGGAGAGCTTCACCGGGTTGCCGGCCACCAGGACCGGCTGGGCCACCCCGTCCGTCCGGGGGATCTCGACGAGCATGCGCCGCGCGGTGACGTGCGGGTCGGACACCACGTCCTCGGGACCGAAGCAGGGCGCGGCGGTGACGCCGACGGCGGCGAGCTCGCCGGCCGCGGACAACATGGACCGGTCCGCCGCCCAGGACTCCAGCGCCGGGCACAGCACGTCCGCCCAGTGGTCGTGCCAGCCCCAGCGGGTGGCGAAGCGGTCGTCCGTCAGCCACTCCGGGTGCCCCAGCAGCTCGGCGAGGCGCGGGAACTGGTGGTCGCGCAGCAGCTGGACCACGCACCAGCCATCCCGGGCGCGGAAGGAGTTGACCAGGTAGGGGGCGCGGCGCTCCGTGTCCGGCTCAGGGCGGATGCCCAGCGACCAGTAGTTGGCGACGACGTCGCAGATCGCCACCATGGCGTCGAACATGGCCACGTCGACGAGCTGGCCGAGGCCGGTCCGGTCCCGGTGGCGCAGCGCGGCGAGGACGCCGATGACGCCGTACAGGCCCGAGCCGTTGTCGCCGAGGCCACCCACCGGGTTGATCACCGGTGGCTGGTGTGGCCGGCGGGAGTACTCGTAGATCCCCGACATCGCCTCGGCCACCGCGGCGTAGGCCGGCCAGGACGCGTACGGGGAGTCTCCCCGCGCGCCGAAGCCGGTCACCGACAGGTAGATCAGCCGCGGGTCGCGCGCCGCCATCGCCTCGTAGCCGACGCCGAGGCGGTCCGCCCGGCCGGGCCCGAGGTTCTCGGCGACGACGTCGAACGACCCGGCCAGCTCCAGCAGCAGGTCGCGACCCCGCTCGCGCTTGAGGTCGAGCGCGATGGCGCGTTTGCCCAGGTTGTAGCGCAGGAACGTCGCGCCCGCCGGCCGCCCGGCCGGGTCGGTCACGGCCGGCTGCGCCCCGCGGCCCGACTCGCCCGCGAGCGGCTCGACCTTGACGACGTCCGCGCCGAGCCGGGCGAGCAGCAGCGTGGCCGACGGCACCGCCTGCATCTGCTCCAGCGCGAGCACCCGGACGCCGTCGAGCGGTCTGCCGAGGGTGGGCTGGCGGGCCTCGCCGACGTCGTCCAGGCGCATGTCGGGATCTCCGTCGGTCGGGCGGTCGGTGGTGAAGGTGCCCGGTCGGACTGGGCACGACCGGATCAAATATATATGATGCGTTTATGGTCGCCGTCGGGTTCACCGGTCGAGTGCGGCGGGCGGCACGGGTGAGGACGGCGGCGCGATGACACCTTCGACGCGGGACCCCGACGGGATCGCCCTGCCGCCGCCGGACGACGTCGGCGGCCAGCGGACCGTCGCCGAGGAGGCCGTGCTCTACCTGCGCCGGCTCGTCTTCGACGGCGTGCTGCGCCAGGGAGACCGCGTGCCCCAGGACGACATCGCCGCGGCGCTCGGGATCAGCCGGATCCCGGTGCGCGAGGCGCTGCTGACCCTCAAGCACGAGGGCTGGGTGACGGTCCGGCCGCGTCGCGGCACCTTCATCGCCGCCATCGACGAGAGCATCGTCCGCGACCACTACGAGCTGTACGGCCTGCTCTACGGCTTCGCCGCCCGCCGCGCCGCCGCCCGCCAGACGCCCGAGATCATCGCGAGGCTGGTGGACCAGCGCCGGGAGCTGCTCGCCGACCCGCGCCCCTACGCCGTCTGGCGGCACAACCGGCAGTTCCACACCACGATCGTCGAGCTGGCCCGCTCGCCGCGGCTGGCGCCGCTGCTGCGCGCGATGTCGGGGATCATCCCGGGCAACTTCTTCGAGCTCGTGCCCGGATCGATCGACGTCGAGCTGGTAGGCACCGCGGCGATCCTGCGGTGCGTGGAGCGCCAGGACGGCGAGGGCGCGGCCGCCGCCTACGCCGACATGATGGGCCGCCAGGGCGATCTCGTCGTCGAGCTGTTCGAGAGGCGCGGGCTGTTCGGGCACGGCGACGACGCGCCGGCGGTGGCCGCCGCCGGCTGACGGCGCTCCCGCGCCGGACCGCACGGTGCCGTGCCGCACGGTGCCGCGCGGCCAGAGTCACGACCGAGGGTTACGACGACCAGGCGCCAGGGTCCGCCGCCGCGTGGCGCGGGCGGCCGGCGCCGGGATGGGGCTGGGGTGGACAGGTACGGCCTGACGACGATCCGGACCGAGCTGGCGGACGGCGTCCTGCTGGTCACGCTCGCGCGGCCCGAGCGCAGGAACGCCATCAACGACGTCATGCACCGCGAGCTCATCGAGCTGTACGCGCGCATCGCCGCGGACTCCGAGGCGGAGGTCGTCGTGCTGACCGGAGAGGGCCGCGGGTTCTGCGCCGGCGGCGACTTCACCCAGATGGCTGCGAACAACGACGCCGGCTATGACGACGGGTTCTCCCAGCTGTTCGTCGACGCGGTCGCGATGGCCCGCAACATCCTCGCCGTGCGCCAGCCGCTGATCGCCGCCGTGAACGGCGACGCGATCGGCCTCGGCGCGACGCTCGCGCTGTTCTGCGACATCGTCTACATCTCCGAGACGGCGCGGATCGGCGACCCACACGTGCAGGCGGGCCTCGTGGCCGCCGACGGCGGGGTCGTGCTGTGGCCGATGCTGATCGGCGCGAACCGGGCGAAGGAGTACCTGCTCACCGGCGACCTGCTCACCGGCGTCGAGGCGGAGCGCATCGGCCTGGTCAACCACGCCGTGCCGGCCGGCGAGGTCCTGGCGGCGGCGACCGCGACCGCGCGCCGGCTCGCCAAGGGCGCCGCCCTCGCGCTGCGCTTCACCAAGCGGCTGGTCAACAAGGACCTGGAGGACCGCGTCGACCGGATCTACGAGATGGCGCTGGCCATGGAGGCGGTCACCTTCCGCAGCGCGGACCATCTCGAGGCCGTGAAGGCGTTCACCGAGCGCCGTCCGCCCGTCTTCGCCCGCGGCCTGCGCTGACGCGCTCCGCCCGCGACCGCTGCCCGCTGGGTCGACACTGTCTCGACAGGTCCAGTCCGGCGCCCTTGAACGGGTTGCTCCCGTCGTTCCCGTCACAGCCCTGCCCTGTTTACCGCCGTCAGCCTGCGTCGGCTGGATCATTCATTGATTTTCCAACTTCTCACAACACCTACGTCGGATGTTGCGAGAAGGGTGCCATCGGGGCTGAAACTGGTGCACCATACCATATCGTCAGAATCGAAGGTAAACCGAAGAACGGGAGATGCGGGGTTACGAAATTCCCATATCTGAAATCCGTTGTATCCTGAGATTGCCAGCAGAGGTGATCTCGGGGAGGAGGCGACATGGAGAATGTCGCCGACGGTGGATTTTAGAGCACCCACGCTCTGAGGATTTTGACCATGGGACGCCCAGATCTCAAGTTCCTTGCAGTTCGCGATAAAAAGATACCTATCCGAGTCGGCCGAAAAAACAATGTGTGGAACGTCGTCATCCGGCCGGGCTGGGCGGAAGCATCGTGCGCTGTGCACTGAATTATATGCAATATTTGACACATTGATGGCGCCCTCGTGGTCGGCGTAGCAAAATAGCCGGCCACTCGGGGACACGGCCGCGTCGATGTACCTGGCCCTGGATTCTACCTCCGGCGCTTCCGCCAGCTGGAAAATTAGCCTGGGTTTGGAGAGATCTTCTATGTTCCAGAGAGAAGGCCTTTCCCCTGATGCGCCAAGCAGCGTGCCGTCGGCGGAGATCGATATGTTTTGAGCCCACGTCACAGGGATGAAACTGCGCTGCACCCTCGGAGCTCCAACGCCCTCAAAGTCGATCAGGCAGACATCGTTTTCTTCACTGTTGGCGACAAATTTTTGCGTACCGGCAATCGCGACAATATCGGACGTGTAGTCGAAGGAGGGTATCTGAACTCCGGTCTTCTCCAGCCATGCGACTTTGTCTTTTCGGTAACCCCTCACCCATGATGCGAACGTGCCATCGCGGTAGCCGGCAACTAGCCGCCGACCGTCGGATGTGAATCCAATGGTGTGGACCTGGTTCGCGGATACTGATCCTGCGGCAGCGAGGATGCTCGTATTCTCACTGCTTTCATGGGAACTTGAGAGCCCCGGGAATATCGGCGGATCGCTAGRCTTCGCCCGACCGGTTCGAATCGCGCGAAGTTTGGTAATAAGTGTACTTCGAGCACTTTCTTCGGTAAGTCCGCACAGGTCAAGGTGAACGACCTGTCCTAGTACGCCGGGGAGATCGCACCGATCTATCCGAATTGGAACAAGTTTGCGATTGAACCCGGCGGGATCCTTGCTGAAGGCCGCCTGCCACTCGACGCGCCCGTAGGCCGACGCAAGGTAGTTCCTCGACACAACGGCAATAGTTCTATCCGACTTTGCCATTGCCTCTTGCATCGCCGTGGCCCAGTGACTGCCGGGAACTACATCCCATGCTTGAAGTAGGACGCTGTTGTCGGTCGACTCAATATTCCAGGCGATCCACTCGGCCCACGCCAGATCCTCTTTTGTATACGAGACAAAATAGTCCCACCGTGTTTCTGTGGAGTTTGCTGAGGTTAGATCCACTGGTCCAACCTGGTCGGGCTCTCTCGTGTCTTCCAACAGTCTGTTCCCCGGGCTCCCCTGGCACGAATGGACGCAATACTAGCTCCATCGAATCGGGGTCTGCGACGCGCCGGCGAGCACAGCGTGCCGGCGCCGCGCAGCCGGCACGCGGCGCGGCGAAGCCACCTGATCTCAGAACGAGATTTTCGGCAACGTGCGGGCCTCGGGTGGCGGCGGACCTTCTACCGGTTGGTGAAGGTGGCAGCGTGGCGGGTGGTCCAGCGGCAGGTGTGGCGTTCGCGGCGGAGTTCGAGCAGGCTCACGCTGGCTACCGGGACCTCGATGGACGGGAGCTGGAGAAGGTCGGTCAACCTGCGGATGACCTCGGTGGCGGCGGGGTGGCATTGCCGTAGGTGACGCTGACGTGGGGCTTGAAGCGGGCTGGCTCGGCGGGAACCTGGTCGGCGCCGAGCTCGGCGGCGATCGTTTCGCGTAGCCCGCGCGCGGACCTCGGCCACCGGGCGCCATCCGGGGCACCACCACTAGTGGTCTGCCATCCGACCCGTGCGTCCAGTGGGTCTGGGCGGAGGAGACGACGGAGCCTCCCGCGCAGACCTGTCCGGGCCGGCGAAGGCCCGGCATCGCAGCTGATCACGAGCCGGCACGATCCGGCGATGACCGCCGTGTGGTCGCTGTCGTCAGTCACCGGCCCCGTCCCCGGCGGCGATCCGGTAGCCGACGCGGGGGGTGGTGGTGATGACCGGGGGGTCGCCGAGCTTGYGGCGCAGGCGGCCGATCGTGACGAGGACGGTGTTGGTGAACGGGTCGGCGTGCTCGTCCCAGACCTGTTCGAGGAGGTCCTCGGCGCTCAGATACGCGGGGCTGGCCCGTAGCAGCGCCTCCAGGACCGCGAACTCCTTGACGGACAGGTCGAGGGGGCGGCCGTCGCGGGTGACGGTCCGGCGGATCGTGTCGAGCTCGAGGCCGGCGGCTCGCAGCGTCGCCGGCTGGACGGTGGGCCGGCGGCGCGCGAGCGCGCGGATGCGCAGCACCAGCTCGGGGAAGTGGAACGGCTTGGTGAGGTAGTCGTCGGCACCGATCGACAGGCCGCTGACCCGGTCGACGGGCGAGTCCGCGGCGGTGAGCATCAGCACCATCGCCCGCTCGGCGCGTTGCAGGATCAGCTGGCAGAGGGTGTCACCGTGGATGCCGGGCAGGTCCCGGTCGAGGACGACCACGTCGTAGCTGGTGGCGGCGAGCTTGGCGGCGGCCTCCAGGCCGTCGTGCGCGACGTCGGCGGCGATCGCCTGGTCGCGCAGCCCTTCGACGAGCACGGCGGCGAGCCGGCGCGCGTCCTCGACGACCAGGACCCTCACGCCGCGGCCGCCGGGCCTGGCGCGGCCACCCGCGGCAGCGCGACGATGACCAGCAGGCCGCCGTCGCCCCGGGCACGCAGCTCGAGCGTGCCGCCGTGCGCCGCCGTGATCGCGGCGACGATCGACAGGCCGAGCCCGGCGCCGGCGGCGTCCGAACCGGTCCGTTCGACGCCGAGCCGGCGGAACGGCTGGGCCAGCTCGGCTACCTGCGCCTGGTCCAGCACGTCGCCGCCGTTCTCGACGACCAGCCGGGCAGTCGTGCCGGACACGGCGGTGGTGACGCCGATCCAGCCTCCGTCATGGTTGTGCCGGATCGCGTTGTCGAGCAGGTTGTCGATCATTCGGCACAGCAGCGGCTGGCTGGCGACGACCCAGGCGTCGTCGAGGCTGTGGACGCGATGCAGCACCAGGCCGGCGCCGCCAATCGCGTCGGCGCGCGGGGCGAGTCGCGCCGAGACGGCCGCGTCGAGGGAGACGGTCGCCCGGTCGGGCAGCTCCCCGTGCTGGCCGCGGGCGAGCGCGAGCAGCCCGTCGAGCAGCTCGTCGACCCGGTCGAGCTCGACGCGTACCCGGTCGGCGAGCAGGAGCGTCTCGGCTGGGACCGGGCCCGGTTTGGCCGCGGCGACGTCGACGAGCGCGCGGACGGTCGCCAGCGGGGTGCGCAGCTCGTGAGAGGCGTTGGCCACGAAGCGGCGCTGCGCGGTGAACGCGCCGTCAAGGCGTTCCAGCAGGGCGTCGATGGTGTCGGAGAGGTCCTTGAGCTCGCCATCTGGGCGGGTCATGGCGAGCCGCTCGTGCAGGCTGTCGGCGGAGATCCGCCGGGTGRCCGCCGTGATCACCCGCAGCGGGCGCAGCACCCGACCGGCGGCGACCCAGCCGACCACGAGCGACGCGACCRCCATCACCGCCAGGGCGACAGCCGACCCGAGCAGGTAGCCGTGGGAAACGGCCTGGGTGGCAGCCTCCTGTGTCGGCGGGACGGATCTGTCAGGGGAGATCGACACGGCGACCGTGGCCGACGACGAGGAACCGACGCCGTTGGTGATCGCCAGCAGCACGATCGCCGAGACCACGAACAGCCCGCTGTACAGCGCCGTCAGCCGCAGCCGCACGGTGCGGCGTACCCGGATCATCGTCGCCTCCTGCGCCGCCTGCGGCCCCGACCGCCCACGATGGCCGACCGGCCCTAACAGCGAGATAACGGTCGCCGTTCGGCCCATGTCAGTGCCCGCTCCATAGAACCCCGTCATGCCACCGACGGCATACGGCATGGGAGGGCTACTCGGATGGGAACAAGCATTGAGGTCGACAGCCTGCGTAAACGGTTCKGGTCGACGACAGCGTTGGACGGGATGACGTTCACGGTGTCGCCCGGCCGGGTCACCGGGTTCGTCGGCCCCAACGGGGCCGGCAAGTCCACGACGATGCGGGTGATCGTCGGCCTGGACGCACCCGACGCCGGCACCGCGCTGGTCGGCGGCCGGCGGTACGCGACCCTGCCGCGCCCGCTGAGCCACGTCGGGTCGCTGCTGGACGCCGCGGCGCCGCAGCCGGGGCGCAGCGCCCGCAACCACCTGCTCTGGCTGGCCCACTCGCAGGGCCTCACCGGTCGCCGCGTCGACGAGGTGCTCGACCTCGTCGGCCTCGCCAGCGCGGCGCGGCGCAAGGCCGGGGGCTACTCGCTGGGGATGCGCCAGCGGCTCGGGATCGCCGCGGCGCTGCTCGGCGACCCGCCGGTGCTGATGTTCGACGAGCCGTTCAACGGGATGGATCCCGAGGGGATCGTGTGGATGCGCGGCTTCCTGCGGGGGCTCGCGGCCGACGGCCGGACCGTGCTGGTCTCCAGCCATCTGATGGGCGAGCTGCAGGACACCGCCGACCACCTGCTCATCGTCGGGCGCGGCCGGCTGATCGCGGACACGTCCACGGCGGCGCTGCTCGCGGCCGCGGCCGGAAACAGGGTCCGGCTGCGCACGAGCGCCCCGCCGGCGGCGGCGGTGGCGCTCGAACGCGCGGGCGCGTCGGTGATGCCCACGGGCGCGGAGACGCTGACCATCGCCGGTCTTCGGGCCGCCGAGGTCGTCGCGGCGCTGAGCGCGGCCGGTGTCCCGTTCGCCGAGGTCGCCGCCGAGCAGGCCAGCCTCGAACGGGCCTACCTGGACCTCACCCGCGAGTCCGTCGAGTACGCCGCGCGGCCCGCGTCCCCAACGCCCGTCGTCCCAACGTCCGTCGTCCCAACGTCCGCAGTCCCGACGCCGGCCGTCCCGGCGGACGCGACGGAAAGGGACCTGACCCGATGACCGACACGCTGTCGCCGCCCGTCGCCACGCCGGCCAGGCCGCATGGGCGGTCCACGTTCGGCTGGCTACTGCGGGCCGAATGGACCAAGTTCCGAACGCTGCGCGGCTGGGTCCTCGCCCTCCTGATCGGCGCCGCGCTCATCGACGTGATCGGGCTGTTCGCCGTCCACAGCACGATCTCCTGCGAACAGGGATCCGGCCGGGACTGCTACCAGCCGCTGCCCACCGGGCCGGGCGGCCAGGCGGTCACCGACTCCTTCTACTTCGTGCGCCAGCCGCTCGCCGGAGACGGCGGGATCACCGTCCGGATGACCGCACTGACCGGCCAGTACTCGGCGCCTCCCACCGCCCCGGCGAGCCCGGGGCAGCAGGCCGACGAGGTCGACGCGACCCAGCCCTGGTCCAAGGCCGGCATCATCATCAAGGCGAGCACGACCCCCGGGTCGGCCTACGCCGCGATGACGGCCACCGGCGGCCACGGCACCCGGATGCAGTGGAACTACACCCACGACGCCGCCGGCCTGCCCGGCGAGGTCGCCGCCGCGTCACCGCACTGGCTGCGGCTCACCCGCACCGGCGACACGGTCACCGGCTACGACTCGGCCGACGGCGTCACCTGGACCAAGGTGGCCACCGCCCACCTGGCCGGCCTGCCGGCGACGGTCCAGGTCGGGCTGTTCGCCACCTCACCCGGCGTCCTGGTCGTCACCGAGTCCTTCGGCGGTTCGTCCGCGATCGGCACCTCGAGCACGGCGACCGGCACGTTCGACCACGTCTCCCTGTCCGGCGCGACGCCAGGCACGGACTGGACCGGCCAGGCCATCGCCGGCGACCGCGACGGCGCTGGGACTGGCGACGGCGCTGGGGCCGGCATCGGCGCCGGCACACCGAGGGCGGGGCCGGGCGGCGATCAGCGGGGCTCCTACGAGCGGGCCGGCGACCAGATCACGGTCACCGGGGCCGGCGACATCGCGCCGGCGGTGCCCGGCATGAGCAGCAGCCCCGCCCCGACCGCGGCGGTCGAGGACCATCTCGCGGGCGTCTTCMTCGGGCTGATCACGCTGGTCGTCGTCGCCGCGATGTTCGCGACCGCCGAGTACCGGCGCGGCCTGGTCCGCGTCACCCTGGCCGCGATGCCGAACCGGGGCCGGGTGCTGGCCGCGAAGGCGGTCGTGATCGGCGCGGCCACGTTCGCCGCCGCGCTGGTGGCGGTCGCCATCGCGGTCCTGATGGGCACGCGGATCTCCCGCGACGAGGGGTCGTACGTGCTGCCCGTCAGCGGACCGACCGAGGTACGGGTGATCGTCGGGACCGCGCTGCTCGTCGCCGTCTGCGCGGTCCTCGCCCTCGCCGTCGGGGTGATCCTGCGGCGCGGCGCCGGCGCGGTCGCCGCCGTCGTCGTCGGGATCGTGCTGCCCTACCTGCTGGGCGTGGTACCCGCGCTGCCCGTCGAGGCCCGCGAATGGGTTCTGCGGGTCACCCCGGCCGCCGGCTTCGCGATCGAGCAGAGCATCCCGCGCTATGCCCAGGTCACGGCCGAGTACTCGCCGCCGGCCTATTTCCCGCTCTCGCCGTGGGCCGGCTTCGCCGTTCTGTGTGGCTACGCCGTGGCCGCGTTGGCCGTCGCGTACGTCCTGCTGCGCCGGCGCGACGCATGACGGCGACGGCACCGGTCCTGACGGCTCAGGACCAGCGGCCATCGCCGCGAGATGCCTGGCTCACCGGCCGGCGCGCGTTGCGCGCGGAGTGGACCAAGCAGCGGACCGTAGCCGGGCCCGGCTGGTTGCTCGTCGCCGCCGCCGTGCTGACCATCGCGGTCAGCGTGGCGGCGGCGGCCGCCACCCACTGCAGGCCGGGCGGCGAATGCCCCGTCGACACCGCGAAGCTGAGCCTCACGGGTGTCCAGCTCGGCCAGGCGGTGGTCGCCGTCCTCGCCACGACGGCCGTCGGTGCCGAGTACGGCACCGGCCTGATCCGGGTGACCCTGACGGCGGTTCCCGGCCGGCTGACGCTGCTGGCCGCGAAGGCCGTCACGGTCACGGTCCCGGTCCTGGTCGCCGCGACCGCGGGGGTCCTCGGCTCGGTGCTGGCCGGCGGGCTGCTGCTGCCCGGCCATGGCCTGGGCCCGTCGCACGGTTTCACGGCGCTGACCCTGACGGACGGGTCGGTCCTGCGAGCCGCTGGCGGATCGATCCTCTACCTGGAGCTGGTTGCGCTGCTGGCTCTGGGTGTCGCAGCGGCCGTCCGGGACTCCGCCGTCGCGATCGGCGTCGTCCTCGGCCTGCTGTACCTGTTCCCGATCATCGCGGCGGCCACCGCCAACCCCCACTGGCAACGCCGTATCGAGCAGCTCAGCCCCATGACCGCCGGCCTGGAGATCCAGGCCACCACAAACCTGAGTGCCCTGCCCATCGCGCCGTGGTCCGGCCTGGGAGTGCTCGCTGCCTGGGCCGCCGCGGCCCTCCTCACCGGCGCGCTGCTCCTCCGTTTCCGCGACGCGTGACGAACGACGAACGACGACCAGGTCACACCTTCGGTCCATGACCGGAACGAGGGCCGCGACGCTGTGGCGTCGCGGCCCTGTCCGGTGTCGCGATGAGGCCCGCGGTGGCTCAGCCGCGGGTCAGCGGGAGCCGGGAGTGGGCAGGGCGACGTAGGGGAACGCGGCGGCGAAGGGCACGTTGTTGGCGTTCACCGCGTCGCCGAGAGCCTTGGCCGCCGCCGGCGGGTTCGGCAGCAGGACGCCCTGGACGGCCTGCAGCTCGATGTCGACGACGTCGTCGGTCAGCCGCCGCCCGTTCGGGAACCCGGCGGTGTCACCGCCGACCACGCCAAGCCGATGCGGGTGCGCCGTCGGCGGGACCGACATGTTCAGCCGCAGCGCCTCATAGGGGACGATCCTGCTTGGGGTGGCGTCCTTGTTCAGCGTGTGCGCGTTCAGGTCGACGCCGAGGTTCGCCTTGCTCACCCCGGTCAGGAAGGCCGCGACCAGGTCATTGCGCGGCTCCTTCGGCGCGGGGACGTGGTAGATGGCCTCGATCAGCTTGGGTAGCTCCGGGTTGGTGACGTAGCGCAGGAACTGTGCGTCGCGGTCCGGGTTGGAGTTGTTGAACCGGTCCTTCTGCCCGACCGGGACGACCACCTCGTTGACGAGCGGCGAGCCGAGCCGGGACACCTGCGACCAGCCGCCACCGCTCGCCGGCTGGCCGTTCCCGCCTGTGCCGGGCAGGACGCGCAGGCTGCGCCGGTCGGTGGTGCTCCAGGCCCCGATCACCGGGTTTCGGGCCGGGTCACCCTTCAGCGCCAGGTCCTTCTTCGGCACCTGCAGCACGATCGAGTTCACGTTGTATCCGGCGAGGGTGTCCTTCCCGATCTCCGTCGCGTTACCGCCGTAGAGCAGGTCGAACACCCGCAGGTCCAGGAAGAACGGGTCGTCGGCCTGGCCAGCGAAGGTCTTCAGGCCGCCGGGCAKGGTGCGTACCGCGTCGGACCGCAGCTTCGCGTAGTCCGGCATCGAGGCGACACCGACGTTCGACGGCGCCACTGGCACGTTGTCGGCCAGCACCGTGGTCTTCCCGCCTCGGACCAGCTCCAGCTTGTACGTCTGGGTGAAGTTCAGGTCCGGATCGTTCAACGCCGTGACCGAGCCGGTGTTGTACAGGAACGTGTTCGGGTTCTTGTAGTGGGACGTGAACGTCCACCGGTAGGTCGAGTCCGCCTTCGCGTCGCCGTCCGCGTCGACGTGCAGGTTGTAACGGGCGTCGGTCGCGAACGGGAAGAAGTTCGGGCCGCCGGCCGGCTCGGAGAACGGTGACCAGTTGGCCACCAGGGTCACCGTGTCCGGCGCGTCCGGGCTCACGAACGCATAGGTGTCCGTGTTGTCCACGGTCGGGTCGGCGGCGATCAGCGGCGCCTCCCGGTGGCTGGACGCCTGGCCGGCGAGCGGGGTCGCGACGACGGCGGACGCCACGCCCAGGGCGAGCGCGGCGACACCCGCCAGGCGGCGCCGCGGGTCGCGCCGCGGGCGAGAACGGGGGCGTGGATCGGGGGAAACATCGCGGTCGGTTGCCTGTCGGTTCACGGATCACCTCGAAGGGTCGCCGGGCCGGCTCTTCGCCGGCCTCGCAAGGGCTGTTCGAGGCCGGTCATGGCGCGGATGGGTGCGCGTCGGTGGATGCGCCGTGTCGCGTGGCTGACACGTCAGGTGACCGGTCCACGACCGGCTCGGCGCCGAAGAAGCAATCGGCAGACCGTCGGCAACCGTCGGCTGGCCGGCCGGGCCAACTCGCGCCCGACGGCCACCGTCGCGGACGTCAAGGGGCGAACGATGAGACGACGAGCAGGCCGCGCCGCAGTCGGCGCCGCGCTCACCGTGGCCGTGCTGGCCGGGGCGGCAACCGCCGCGGTGCTGGTGGGCTGGGGCCCGACCGGCGGCGATGGCCGGCGGGCGGCAGGGGACAGCGCCGCCGCCAGCGGGCGAAGCGCCGATCCGGCGGCCCAGGTCGGCCGTCAGATCGACGCGCTGACCGCGCGGCTGCGCACCCTGCCCGGAGACTGGCCGGGCTGGGCGGCGCTCGGCGCCGCCTACGTGGAGCAGGCGAGGGTCACCGGGGACCCGACCTCCTACCCGCGGGCCGAGAACGCCTTCGCCCAGTCGTTGCGGGTCCACCCCGGCGGCAACGACCTCGCGCTCGCCGGACAGGCATCGCTGGCCGCCGCCCGGCACGACTTCCCGGCGGCGCTGCGCCTCGCCGACGCCGCGATCGCCGTCAACGAGTTCAGCGCACCCGCCCAGGGCGTGCGCGCCGACGCGCTCGTCGAGCTGGGCCGCTACCCCGAGGCCTGGCAGGCGGTGCAGCGGATGGTCGACCTACGCCCGGACGTGTCGTCGCTGGCCAGGGCGTCCTATGCCTTCGAGCTGCGCGGCGAGGTCGAACCCGCCAGGCAGACGCTGCGGCGGTTGCTGGTCGACGCCACCTCGCCGGCCGACGCCGCCTTCGCCTGGCTGCACCTTGGCGAGCTCGCCCGCGACACCGGTGATCTGGCCGGCGCCGATGACGCCTACCGCCGAGGCCTCGCCGCCGACCCGGTGTCGGCCCCGCTGCTCGCCGGCCGGGCGCGCGTCGCCGCCGCCCGCGGGCAGACCGACGCGGCGTTGGCCGACTACCGGGCGGCCGTCGGCCGCTCGCCGCAGCCGGCGCTCGTCATCGAGTACGGCGAACTGCTCGAGTCGCTGGGCCGGCTGCCCGAGGCCCAGGAGCAGTACACGCTCGCCCGGGCGACCGCGGCCCTGTTCCGCGCGCAGGGCGTCGACGTCGACGTGGAGCTCGCGTTGTTCGAGGCCGACCACGGCGACCCGGCGGCGGCGCTGGCCGCGCTCACTCCCGCCCAGCCGCGCCGCGCCGGCGTGTTCGTCGACGACGCCCACGCCTGGGCTCTGCACCGGCTCGGCCGCGACGGCGAAGCGCTCGGCTATGCGCGCTCCGCCGTCGCGCTCGGCACGCCACGAGCGCTGTTCCGCTACCACGTCGGCGTCATCGAGGCGGCCCTCGGCCAGCGTGACGCCGCCGTCGTCGACCTGCGGGCCGCGCTCGACCTCGACCCGCACTTCTCCCCGCTGCAGGCGCCGCGGGCCACCGCGCTGCTGGCCTCGCTCGACGACCCGCGCCCGACGGGCGGCGACCGATGACCGCCCGCCGGTTGCCGGCCGGCGGCTCGCTGCACGGCGCCCGTCCGTTGCGCGGCGCCCGCGCGCTGCTGGTCGCCGGCCCACGGCCGGCCGGCGCCCCGCGGCCGCGGTGGCGCGCACGCGGTCGCCTGCGCCGCCCGGCAATGCTCGTCTGCCTGGTGGCCCTCTTCCTGTCGCTCGCGGCCGGGGTGGCCTCCGCCCACCCCCTCGGCAGCTTCACCGTGAACACCGCGAGCGTGTTGCGGGTGGCGCCCGACCGGGTCCGTGTCGATGTGGTCGTCGACTTCGCCGAGATCCCGACGACCCAGCTGCGGCCCGACGTCGACGCGGCCGGCCCGGCGGCGTGGCGGGACGCGGAGTGCGCCAGGATCACCAGCGACCTGAGGGTGGCCGTGGCTGGCGCACCGGCCAGGCTGTCCCCCACCGGGGGAGCACTGACCTTCCCCCCGGGCCAGGGCGGCCTGTCCACGATGCGGCTGGTCTGCCGATACAGCACCGCCACGACGCGGGGGCTGCTGGACCCGGGCGGCACCGACGTCGAGTACACGCTGAGCGCCTACACCGACCGTTCCGGCTGGCGGGAGACGATCGCGGCTGGCGACGCGGCCACACTCGTCCGCGGCGATGTCCCCGACCAGTCGCCGAGCGCCCTGCTCACCGCCTACCCGACCGACCCGCTCGCCGGCCGGTCCGACGTCACCCATGCGTCGCTGCGCGCCCGGCCCGGTGGCCCGGTGGCCACCGACGCGTTCCCGGACGTCCCCGACGACGRCACCGCCGGCCCGGCGGGCGAGGCGTCCCGCGGCGGCCAGTCCGTCTCCCGGCCAGGGAACGGCGGGCTGACCGCACGGTTCACCGGACTCGTCGGCCCGGACTCGGCGCTGACCGTCGGCGCCGCCGCCGTCGCCCTCGTCGTGGCGCTCGGCCTCGGCGCGGCGCACGCGTTCGCGCCCGGCCACGGCAAGACCCTGATGGCAGCCATGATCATCGGGCGACGGGCGACCCGCCGGCAGCTCGCCGGAATGGCGGGCGCCGTCACGCTGACCCACACTGTCGGGGTCTTCGTGCTGGCCCTGGCACTGTCCGCATCGGCCGGCCTCGCGCCCGAACGCCTCTACCCGTGGCTCGGTGCCGCCAGCGGCCTGCTCATGATCGGCCTCGGGCTCGGGCTCCTGCGCTCGCGGTTCGGCCGGGGCGCCCCCCGCCTCACGGGCGTCCTGGATCTCGACCACCGCGGTGATGACCACCCGCACGGCCACGACCACGGGCACGCGCACGACCACGACCACGCGCACAGCCACAGCCACAGCCACACGCCCGACCACGGCGACGGCCACGGCCACGGCCATGCGCACGACCACGCTGGAACGCCTGGCCACAGCCACAGCGATGCCGATGCCGGCGATGGTGGCGATGCGCACGGGCACCACGATCACGCGGACGGCCGCGGGCACGACCACCCGCACGGGCATCGGCACGGTGGCCGGTGGCACAGCCACGCACCGCTGCTGGCGGCCGACGGGACTCCACCGCGTCTGCGCTCGCTGCTGCTGACCGGCCTCGCCGGCGGCATGGTGCCGACGCCATCGGCGGTCGTTGTGTTGCTGGGCGCGATCAGCCTCGGGCGGGCGTCGTTCGGGGTGCTGCTGGTCATCGCCTACGGCCTGGGCATGGCTTTCACCCTCGTCGGTGTCGGGTACCTGCTTGATCGGTCGCTGCGCCCGCTGCTGCTCCGGCTGTCGCGCAGGGCGCCACGGCTTGCCGCGTCGGCCCTGGCCGCGGGGCCGGTCGTGAGCGCTCTGATGGTCATCGGGGTTGGAGCGCTGCTCATGCTGCGCGCGGGAATGCCGTCGCCGGTCTGACCTCGCGACGGTGCCCGACGGCGCGGATTCCCTTAGAAATTGCGTTGCGAACGGCGGGCCTATCCGGTGAAATTCTCGAGTGTTCGCATGGAGGAGGTGAAGCCATGACGAAGCGAATGAGATAGCCGCCAGTCAGCCAGCCGGGCCATACGGTGCCCGGCGCTGGCGGCCAGGAGGAGTGTGCGTCGTGCGCAACCACGGCGAGAAGACGAAGGACATGGCCGAGTCCGTGCTGCCCTCGACCGCGCGCCGGTCGGCCCGGCAGGAGCGGCGTCGGATTCATCAGCGTCAGCGCGCCCGTGAGCGGAACCTTATGGTGGTCGTCCGTGGCAGCGCGGAACATGACGACGGCGACGCCGACTTTCGTGAGGTGTTCCGTCGTCGGGACATCTCCCAGATGGTGTGGGACCGCCGGGGCGCCGACAAGACCGGCTCGCTGGTCCGCTGGGCGGGCAGCCGGGTCGACCGCGACGACAGCCTGCGGGAGGCGTCGGTCGACGAGCAGATCCAGTACTTCGCCCGCCTGCTGCCCGACAACCTGATCGGCCGGCACGCCGTCCAGCACATCGAGTTCGCGCTGGAGTACCGCGCGCGCCCCGGCTACTGGCGCTCCTACCGGGCCGAACAGGACGCCCGCCGGCGCCGTGAGCACGACCAGCTCGCCACCGACCTGCGGGCCGTCCTCGAGACCGGGCGCCACCGTGAACTCAACGAGGCCCTGCGCGCGGGCTACCTCCGGCAGGCCGGTGTCCGTCCCTGCGGGGCCCAGCCGACCGTCCCCGTCGGCGCTGTCGGCCGCCTCCTGCTGGGTGCCCACGACGTCGACGACTTCGTGAACACCGTGGCCGGCCGCCACCCCTGGATCCTCGACATCGCCCGCGGTCTCGCGCGTAAGGCCGGGTAAGGGCGTCGGGCTCCGGCATATTCGCGCTTTGCCTTGTTTTGGGCCGACTGGTCGACTGGTCGGCCGAATGGCTGGCCGGCCGGACGTCCGCGCCGTGCCCCTTGGCTCGAACGCGCGAGCCGTTCATGATCTGGTGGGATTTTCGGCGCTACAGCTCCGAAAATCCCACCAGATCATGAAACTCGGCACCGCGCTGGAGCATTGGGCGAGTGCGCCGGCCCCGGCCCGTTCGCCGACGCGGCGAACGGCGGGCGGCGGGGTGGTCCGCGTCGCGGCGGAGACGAGCGGCCCGGCCCGGTCTCCGCCGCGGCGCTGGAATGTCGACCCGGCCGCGTTGCCCGAACATTGTCGGTGTCCTTCCTGCCCCTGGCGTCCGAGCAGTACCTACCAGTAGCGTTCGCCGCGGCGCGGCGGCGGTCGCTCGCCGCGCGGCGGACCGGACGCGGGAGAGCCCATGGCCACACAGACGGAGCTGGTGTTCGCGGAGCTGTTGGCGGAGCTCGGCGTGCTCCAGAAACGGTTCGTCGAGCAGCTCGCGGATTTCGGCGACGAACAGACAGTGTTAGAAGCGCACAAGTGGATCCTGTCGATCCTGCAGGTCGCGTCCGACGTCAACGTCTGGGCCGACCCGGCCCGCCCGCGTTTCATCGACATCGTCGGCTCCTACAAGAAGTGGGGCGGCGACAACGCGGACGCGTTCTACAAGTACGCCCCCATCGACCCGGCCCGCACCTACCGGGTCACGGTCGAGCCCGGGGACGCCGTCTATCTTTCCCTCACCGTCTACGGCGGTCCGCGCGACGGGCGCTACTCCGAGCGCATCGTCGGCACGGTGAACAGCACCACCGCCGGGCCGGACGCGGACGGGGTCATACGGATCGTCCTGTCCGCCGAGGAGCCGGACGAGCCCGGCGCGGTCTGGATCAGGCTGGAGCCCGACGCCGTCGCCGCGATCACCCGCGACTACCTGGAGGACCCGGTGCGCGGCCGCCAGGCTCGCTGGGACATCAGCGCCGACGACCCGCCGGCCACGTTCCGCGAGTCGGACGAGGATCTGTCCCGGCGGCTGCGGGCCGCGCTCACCTGGCTGCGCGAGCAGGCGGCGATGGTCCCGCTCGGGCTCGGCGCGCCGAACACGATCGACCCGCCCTACCCGGTGCCGACGGCCACCTTCGGCTGGGCCGCCGGCGACGCCGCCTACGCGATGGGTTCGTTCGACCTCGACGACGACCAGGCACTCGTCATCCGCGGCCGGTCGCCGCGCTGCGCCTTCTGGAACCTGTGCCTGTGGAACCCGTTCCTGCACACCTACAACTACGACTACGAGCGGGTGACGATCAACGGCGCCCAGGTCGCCCACGAGCCCGACGGCTCCTGGGAGATCGTCGTCGCTCCCACGCCCAACGCCCATCCGAACTGGGTCTCCACGGCCGGCCACCGCAGGGGCCGCATCTGGTTGCGCTGGTTCCTCCCCGAGGCCACCCCGACCCAGCCAACCGTCGAGGTGGTCCCGGTGGTGAGCCTGACCTGACGGGTGTGCGTCGTTCTGTGTCGACCCGGCCCGGGGCGCGGAACCGGTCGGGTGCCGATATCTATTTCAGGAATGCCGCTCTTTTCCTCTCCCACCCATTCGCCTCGCCAGGCGCCGGCGCCTCGCCCGGGTGATAGTTACCTGTAGCGATGGGATGAGCCCGTCGTGTCGTAGATGTTGGCGCATCGGACAGCGGACTGGAGGTCCGCCGTGAATCGGACCGGCGGGCGCTCGCGGTCGATATCGCGAACCGCCGGGCAGGGAAGGAGCGGAAGGTGATGAGAGCAGTCGTATGGCACGGCGTCGGCGACATCCGCCTTGACACCGTCACCGAACCGAAGATCGAGCAGCCGACCGACGCCGTCGTTCGTGTCACCACCGCGGCGATCTGTGGCACGGACCTGCATTTTGTCCGGGGCACGGTACCGGGGATGAAGCCGGGCGTCATCGTCGGGCACGAGGGCGTCGGCGTAGTCGAAGAGGTCGGCCACGGCGTCCGCAACTTCAGGCGCGGTGATCGGGTATTGCTGTCCGCCGTGCTCGGTTGCGGCTCCTGCTCCTACTGCCGCAGCGGCTATTTCGCTCAGTGCGACGACATAAACCCGCGCGGCCGCAGGGCCGGATCGGCCTTCTACGGCGCTCCGATGGACAACGGCTCGTTCGACGGGTTGCAGGCCGAGTACGCTCGCGTGCCCTATGCCCACACCAATCTGTTCCGGCTGCCGGACTCGATCTCCGATGATCAGGCGATCCCGCTGTCGGACATCTACCMCACCGGATACTTCGGTGCGGTCATCGCTGAAGTGTCCGACGGCGACGTGGTGGCGGTCTGGGGCTGCGGGCCGGTGGGACAGTTCGCGATCCTGTCGTCGTTCCAGTGCGGCGCGGCGAGGGTGATCGCGATCGATGGCCATGCCGATCGACTGGAACGCGCCCAGACGCTGGGAGCCGAGGTGGTCAACTTCAACGAAGAAGACCCGGTCGAGGCGATCCTGGACCTTACGCGCGGTATCGGTCCCGACCGGGCCATCGACGCCGTGGGGGTGGACGCGGAAAGCCCGAAGTCCGGCCCGGCCGCCGCCAGGGCCCGCGAGCAGGATGACCAGCACCGCGAGGAGCTGCGGCAGATCGCCCCCGAGACGAACGAGCACGACGGGCACTGGAAGCCCGGCGACGCGCCGACGCAGGCTCACTTCTGGGCGGTCGAGAGCCTGGCCAAGGCGGGCACGCTCGGCATCATCGGTGTGTATCCGCCGACCGACCGGTTCTTCCCGATCGGCACCGCGATGAACAAGAACCTGACCGTCAAGACGGGAGTCGGCAACCACCCGCGGTACATCCCGAAGCTGTTGGCCATGGTGGAGTCCGGCGTGGTGAGCCCGGAGAGGCTGGTCACCCAGCACGAGCCGATGCGGGACGTGCTCGCCGCCTACGAGGAGTTCGACCTGCGCCGCCCCGGYTGGCTCAAGGTGGCTCTGGACCCGACCAGCTGACCGCCGCGGCCACCTCGGCCCGAGTTCGCCTGGCCCAAACGGGTGCGCCGCGCGAGCCTTGTCGGGTCGCTGTCGTCGAGCGGTTCCACGCCCGGCGGTCCCCTGCCCCATCCTGAGCGGTGTGCGTTTTCAGACGCTATCGCGAGATGTGCGGGTGGCCCAGGCCGGTCTCCGGAGACCGGTTCCGGCCTTTGCATCGGGGGGTGACCGTGTCCCGTAGGACCCTGGCCTGGCCACCGGGTGGTGGCCAGGCCAGGGATGATCAGGCGGGTGCGGGCCAGCCGCCCGTCGGCGGCCCGTGGTACCCGCCTACGCCTGCCGCTGGGCGCGGACGCCGGCCTCGACCGCGTCGCCGAGGTTCTTGTCGACGTTGCGCCAGTACTCGAAGGCGCGGACGAGGACCGGCTCGCTCACGCCCTTGAGCAAGTGGCCGACGATGTTGCTGACCAGGCGGGCCCGGGCCGCGTCGTCCAGGACCTCGTGGACCATCGTGCCGGCCTGGCCCCAGTCGTCGTCGTCCGGGCGCAGGGTGTACGCGGTGCGCATCATCTCGCCGTCGGAGTACCAGAGGCCGTCGTCGCCGGTCAGCGCCGGGTCGGCCTTCGGGCCGCCGTAGGAGTTCGGCGCGTACACCGGGTCGGTGGCGTTCTGGATGCGCATCGCGCCGTCCTTGGCATAGCTGTGGACGGGCACGTGCGGCGCGTTCACCGGGATCTGCTTGTAGTTGACGCCGAGGYGGGCGCGGTGGGCGTCGGAGTAGCTGAACCCGCGCGCGAGCAGCATCTTGTCGGGCGAGAGGCCGGTGCCGGGGACGAGGTTGTTCGGCTCGAACGCGAGCTGCTCGATCTCGGTGTGGTAGTCGGTGACGTTGCGGTCGAGGGTCAGCCGGCCGACCTCGTGCAGCGGGTAGTCGCCGTGCGGCCACACCTTGGTCAGGTCGAAGGGGTTGAACCGGTAGGTCTTGGCCTCCTCGAACGGCATGATCTGCATCTTCAGGGTCCAGCTTGGGAAGTCGCCGGCCTTGATCGCCGCGTACAGGTCGCGCTGGTGGTAGTCGCCGTCCGACCCGGCGAGCCGGTCGGCGTCCTCCTGGGTGAGGAAGTCGACGCCCTGGTCGGTCTTGAAGTGGTACTTCACCCAGAACTTCTCGCCGGCGGCGTTGATCCACATGTAGGTGTGGCTCGAGTAGCCGTTCATGTAGCGCCAGGTCTTCGGGATGCCGCGGTCGCCCATCAGCCAGGTGACCTGGTGGGCGGACTCGGGGGACAGTGTCCAGAAATCCCACTGCATGTCGTTGTCGCGCATGTTGTTGTCGGCCCRCCGCTTCTGCGAGCGGATGAAGTGCTGGAACTTCATCGGGTCACGCATGAAGAACACCGGGGTGTTGTTGCAGACGAGGTCGAAATTGCCCTCGCTCGTGTAGAACTTCAGCGCGAAGCCGCGCGGGTCGCGCCAGGTGTCGGGGCTGCCGCGCTCCCCGGCCACCGTGGAGAACCGGGCGATGGCCTCCGTCCTGGCGCCGGGCTGGAACATCGCCGCCCGGGTGTAGGCACTCACGTCCTGGGTGACCTCGAAGGTGCCGAACGCGCCACCTCCCTTGGCATGTGGCTGGCGCTCCGGGATGCGCTCCCGGTTGAAGTTCGCCATCTGCTCGATCAGATAGTGGTCCTGCAGCAGCAGGGGACCGTTCGGTCCGACGGAAAGCGAGTGCTCGTCACTGGGGGCCGGCGCGCCGGCGTCGGTCGTCGTCCAAGGGCGTTCCTGGGTGGTCACGCGCGCGCTCCTTTGCGTATGTCGGGACGCCGCTGCCCGAAATGGTCGTGGTACCGGGACGCCACCGGCGCCACACACGCGGCGCTGGCCTGCCGGTATTGAGGGTTCTTGGTGTTGGCAGGCCGCTGCTGACGTGGGTCGGACGTTGAGTCCGCGTACCCGTCGTCGCCCCTGACAAACGCCGGTGGTGATGTGGCCCTCGGTCCCGCTCTGGCCGTTTCAGCCACCCGGTACCGGTTTCGGCGGGTCGCCGCCCTCGCCACGGCACACGGCCTGGCCCGCCCGCGGGCGGCGCAGCCTCGTGGGCGGGGCCGCCTGGCGGGCAGGTCGGTGGGCGGGGCCGGTCAGCGGGCTCGTAGCGTGATCCGGGTCCACGAGCCGAGGTAGATGTGCGCGCCGTCGGCGAGTTCGACCGCGACGCCGCGTTCCACCCGGCGCAGCCCGTCCCCGAGCCAGGTGCCGTTCGCGGAACCGAGGTCGATGATGGTGAGCGGGCGGCCCGCGGGGTGTTCGAGCAGGGCGTGGGTGCGGGAGATGCCGATGTCCTCCGGCGGGAGCGACAGGTCGATCTCCGGGAAGATCCCTCGGGACCGGCTGCGCCGGCCGATCAGCGTCCGGTTCCCCAGCAGCGCGACGAGCCGGGGCGGCGTGTCGGCCGGGAACGGCGCCGAGCCGTCGTCGCCGCGGTCGAAGTAGGCCCGGTCGGGCACGATCTCGGCCAGCCAGGCGGCGGATACGCCGACGGGCGGGTCCTGGCGCGGCGGCACGGATGGCGGCGCCGGCGGGGGAGTCGGCTGGGTCGGGCCGCGCGGGCTCGGGCGCACCCAGCCGGGCGGCGCGGTCCGGGTGACGTAGTCGTAGCCGCACTCCTCGCAGAAGCGCTGGCCGGGCTCACGCGGCGTCTCGCACAGTGGGCAGATCTTCTCCGGCGGCATGGGTCCCGCGGCCGCCGCGGCCGGGGACGGCCCCGGCCCGGCCGGGGTGGCAGACGGAGTACCGGCCAGCGGAACGCCGGCCACGGGAGGGCCCGGCTGTCCGCCCGCGCCCAGGAGGCGCTCGTCGGCCGCTGGCCGGGGCACCGGCCACGGACCGGTGACCCAGCCAAGCGGTGGCCGCGACGACGGCGCCGCAGTGCCGTCGGCCGGCAGCGGCGTGGTCGCCACCTGCGTGGCACCGCCCGCGCCGCCCCCATCGGGGGCGCCACCGATGTTCGCCGCGGCCTCGATCCGGGCACCGCACTCGTCACACCAGTCGTCGGTGGCCGAAAGGTGACCCAGCGGGCAGCGGACGCTCACCGCGGCGCGGGGACCGTCTTCGTCGACTGGGCGTCGAGATCCATCTCGTCCAGCTTCTCCACGTTCGCGCGCAGCTTCACCCTGCCCGTCGCGGCGTCCTCGATCTCGATCACCTTCTCCAGCAACGCCAGCCTGTCGGTGTCCCGGGCCTCGGTGGCGAGCCGAGCCGCCCGCCCGAGCAGTGTCGCGGCGGTCTGCTCGTCGCCGTCCTTGTGCGCCTTGAGACCCTTCTGTATAGCGTCGGCGAGTTCGGCCTGTCCGGTGTAGTGCGCGACCGTGCCGTCGATCTGGGTGCTCAGCTCGATGTCGTCGGTCCACGCCGCGAGCACCTTCGCCTCCGCGAGCGGCTCGTCACCGACGACCAGACGCACCCGGGCCGCCAGCTTCTCGACACCGACAGGGCCTGGGAGGATCTTGACGCCCAGGTGGTACACGCGCTTCTCCTCGCCCCACGCGCCGGTCGGGTAGTCCCTGGTCAGCGCGTCCACCGGGATGGCGCTGCCGGTCAGTTCCGCGACGTCCGGGAGCACCTGCCGCATGAACAGCACCTCGGCGCCCCGCGGCGTCCACACCCGCAGCGTCACCTTGTCGATCCCCCGGCCGAGGGCCGCCTCGACGACGGCGCGGAAGTCGTCGGCCATCTCCCGCGGCTTGCGGATGAGAGCGACGCCGCCGAGCAGCCGCTTCGCGATCCGCCGCAGCTGGGCCACCTCCCAGTCCGCGCCGACACCGCGGCAGTCGCACTGGAACACTCCCTCGCACTTGTCCAGCGCCTGGTCGAGCTCCGCCTCGGTCTGGCCGTTCTGGCCGTCGGTAAGCAGGATCGCGTGGTGGATCGCGTCCGGCCTGGTCAGCATCAGCTCGCGCGCGAGCAGCAGCCACTTGCCGATCGCCGTCCCGCCGCCGGCCTGCATCCGGCTCACCGCCAGCTTGGCCTCCTCCCGGGTGGTGGCGGAGGCGGCGGCCAGGCCGTCCCTCGGCGGGTAGAGCTTCTTGGCGAAGTGCTCGCCCTGCACGACCGCGAACAGCACCCCGTCGCTCAGCGTGTCGATCGCGGCCTTCGCCGCCCGGCGCGCCTCGATGATCTTGTTGCCGCCCATCGACCCGGAGCAGTCCATTATGATCACCTCCGCCGCCGTTCGCCCGACCTGCCGGCCCTGGCCCTGGCCCGGCTTGCCGGTCGACGCGGTGACCGTGACCACCGCGTGCACATCCGTCCCGCCCGTGGACAGGTACTTGTTCTGGTTGACCTCGGAGGTGAAGTCGAGCATCAGCCTCTCCCCGGCATGTCGATGACGACGACGGTGATGTTGTCGCGGCCGCCGGCCCGCAGCGCGACCTTGGTCAGGTGGCGGGCGACCGCGAGCGCGGACGCGCCGGGTGGCAGGTCCGCGACGTGCGCGGCCAGCTCGCTGACACCGGAGGCGTAGTTCCACAGCCCGTCCGTGCACACCACGATCCGGCCGGGGCCGGTGACCGGTACGAAGGCGACACTCGGTCGCGCCTCGACGCGGTCGGGGCTGAGCCACCGGGTGATGGTGTGCGCGCCAGGGGCGGTGTCGGCGGCCTCGGGCGGGATGATGCCGGCACGTACGGCCTCGGCGGCGAGCGTGTCGTCGGCGGTCAGCCGCAGCGCGCCGCCGTCCGAGCCGAGCAGGTAGACCCGGCTGTCACCCAGCCAGCCGACCGTGAGGTCGGTGCCGGTGACGATGGCCGCGGCGAAGGTGCACGACGGCGCCGGGTCGCCGGCCGGCGCGGCGGGCATGGCCCGCTGGGCCCGCTCGGTCGCCGCGCGCAGCGCGCCCTGCACCGCCGGGGCGTGCGGCCGCGCCGCGGCGAGCCAGTCCGCGAGCGTGGTCGTCGCCGCCTGAGCCGCCAGCGCGGCGGCCGGTCCCGAGCCGGGCACGGTGGAGACGCCGTCGCAGACGACGGCGATGGCGGCCGTCCCGGTTCCGTCCGCCGTCGCGGGATCCGGCCAGGCGACGAGGCGCAGGCCCATCGCGTCCTCGTTGTGCCGGTGGACGAGTCCGCGGTCGCTGACACCGGCGAGCCGTCCGAGGTCCACCTCGACGTGGTCGCCGGGGTGGGCCGAGCCCAGCCACAGGCCGCAGTCGAGGCAGTAACCGTCGTCGCCGACCGCGGCCGAGGAGCACGCCGGGCACGACCTGCCCGGACTGGCGAACCGGGGACTGGCGGCGGGTGTTGGGGTCTCCAGTGACACCGTCGACCCGAGGGAGGCGGTGGAGCCCAGCGAGACGGTCGGCTCCGGCGGCGCCGGGGCGCGCGGTGTCCCGTTGGCATCGCCCGCCGCACCGGTCCCGGGCGCCGCGTCCTGGGCAGGCGGCGCGGGTCGGCTGGCGGCGCCCCGCGGCTCGTCGGAGACCCCGGAGGGGTCGGCAGCCGGCAGGTCGGCAGCCGGCAGGTCGGTCGCGGGCAGGTCGGTCGGAGGTAGATCGGTCGCGGGCAGGTCGGCTCCGCACTCCTCGCAGTAGACGTCCGCGTCGGCCGCCTCCGCCGAGCAGACCGGGCAGAGCCGCGCCGCCGTGGTCCTCGTGCCCGCCATCAGACCAGCGTCCTGGGACGGAAGCTGTTCGCCAGGTCGACCAGCTCGTACCGGATGGCGGCGGTCGGCGCCTGCTTGGCCATCTCGCGGTAGACCCGCTCCAGGGCGAACCGCAGGTCGGGCTCCCGCAGTCGGGCTCCGGCGACCCGGACGTCGTCGGCGCCCATCCCCGCGTCCGCGATGACCAGCTTGAGCGCGGCGTCGAGCAGGTCGCGGGCGAGCGCCGCGCGCCGTACCTCGTCGAGCCTGAGCCCCTGGCCGCCGCTGAGGCGGTCGAACACCCGTGCCGCCGCGGCGATGTCGTCCCGGCTGGGCTTCACCGTGCCGAGCACCCTCGCCAGCCGGATCTGCGCGTCCAGGTATGCCGCGGAGGACGGCGGAACCCGCTGGTAGGCCTCCACCGCCCCCGTCCGGTCGTCCCGGGCGGCGCGGACCCTGGCGAGCCCGAACGCCGCGCTGGTGTACCCGTCGTCGGTGCGCGACACGATGTCGTACATCGCCTCGGCGGCCGCCAGGGCGCCGTCGACCTCGGCGGCGAGCGCGAGCGCGAGCTTGGGCGCGAGCTCCCCCGGTGCCTCGGAGTAGACCCGGTCGAAGGCGCCCCTGGCCGTCGCCGCCTCGCCTCCCGTGAGCGCGAGCAGCCCGCGGTAGTACTCGACCCGCCACTCCCAGGGGTCCTCGTCCGCGACCTCGTCGAGCACGCGGCCGGCCTCGGCCGCCTCGCCCGCCTCCATCAGGACACGGGCCCGACGCAGCCGTACTTCGACTGTCTGGGGGCTGATCGCGGCGAGCAGCTGGGCGAGCGTGGCGGGGTCGCTGTCCGGCAGGGCCGCCAGGGTGCTCGCCGCCTGGTCGGCGGGGTCGACCCGCAGCGCCGGCAGCACCGCCCACGGCGGCCCGGCCCTGGTGCCGTCCAGTTCCTCGCCGGTGAGGTGGCTGTCGCCGGCGAACAGCCGGCTTGGCGCCGGCAGCGGCCTGCCGTCCTTCCTGGCGACGATCTCGCGCAGCACACCCAGCAGCTCGTCGTGCATCTCGTCCGCGCTGGTGAACCGGTCGTCGGGCACGGGCGCGGTCGCCTTGCGCAGGAACCGGTAGAGCGAGTCGCACTCGTTCAGCGGCGGGTGCTCCGAGGCGGGCGGGAGGCGGTACCGGTAGGTGGAGGTGTTGCCGCGGAAGTTCAGGATCAGCGCCGCGAGCGTGCGCCCGACCGTGTACAGGTCGGAGGCGACCGACGGCCCCTGCCTGGCCACCTCCGGCCCCTGGTAGCCGGGCGTGCCGTAGATCACTCCACCGTCGTCGTCGAGCCGGCGGACGGCGCCGAGGTCGATGAGCTTCACCGAGTCCCCGGCGAGCATGACGTTGTCGGGCTTCAGGTCGCAGAACACCAGGCCGCCCCGGTGCAGGTAGGCGAACGCGGGCAGCATCGCGAGGACGTAGGAGATCGCCTCGGCGGCTGGCAGGGGGTTCGGCGTGCCGTCGGCCTCGTCGCGCCGCGCCTTGAGCAGCGCGCGCAGCGACGTCCCGCCGACGTACTCCATGACGATGTAGCCGCTGCCCGCGTGCTCCACGAACGTGTAGATCTTGACGATCGCGGGATGGTTGACCGAGGCGAGGAACCGGCGCTCGGCGACGGCCGCGGCGTAGGCGTCGGCGTCGCCCGTGCCGAGGATGCCCTTGAGCACGACCCAGAAGGTCTCGTGCACGCCGGTGTCGCGGGCGAGGTAGATCCAGCCCTGGCCGCCGTGCGCGATCGCGCCCTCGATCTGGTACTGGCCCACCCGGTCGCCCTTGGTGAGCGCCGGCACGAACGAGAACGGCGTCCGGCACTTGCCGCAGAACCCCTTGGCCCTGGCCGGCCGCTTGGCGCTGGCGCGGCCGACCGGCTGCTTGCAGTCGGGGTTCGGGCAGTATCGGTGGTCCTCCGGAACCTGCGGGTCGTCGAGCAGCATCGAGGTCGGGTCGGGCGCGGGCAGCTCCGGCACCTGGACGAGGCCGGCGCCGAGCCGGCTGCGCGGCCCGGTCGTGCGCGTCGAGCGGCGGGAGCGGCCGGACCGGCTGGCCCCGGACCCGCTGGAGCTTCCGGTGCCGCTCTCACTGGCGCTGGCGCCGGCGCCGGGGGTGGTGCTCGCGGGGACGGCGGAGCCCGCGCCCGCCTGCGCGCTCCCGCCACCGGCCGGGCCCGCGGCGAGCCCGCAGACGTCGCAGTAGCCGTCGACGATGCGCCCCTCGCAGGTGGGGTCCGGGCAGCCGTTGGGGCCCTGGGCGCTGGGCTGGCCTGGCGCTACTGACGCCGGGCCGGCCGTGGCGGGCGGCTGGTAGGCGGTACCGCACGTGTCGCAGTAGCCGTCGGCGTCGATCGTGCCGTCCGGGCAGTCTCCCTGCGGACAGGGAATGCCGCTGGCTGTCATCCCGCCTCCTCCGTGTCCCTGGCGACGCCGTGGTCCCTGGCGACGCCGTGCCGCGCGCCGCCGCTGGTCACGCCGCCCTCGTCCGCGGTGCCCTCTGTCCGTCCGCCGGAGCGGGCCGACGGCGCGGCGGATGACACCCGGCCCCGCTTCCCGGCGGAGCCGTTCGGGCCGGCGGTGACCCGAACCGCGAACCGGTGGACGAGCTCGCCGGCGACGTCCAGGTCGCTGGGAGCGATGTAAAGCGAATCATGGGCCCGCCGGTGGAGCGCCGTGAGATCCGGGTCCTCGGCGCTGCCGTCGGCGGCGGCCTTCGCGTGCAGCGCCCCGAGCAGCCCCCGCAGCTCGTCGCGCCGGCGCAGCGGCGCGGCATTCCTCTCGGCGACCTCGCGGGCCCTCGTCAGGGTCGTCTCGGCGGAGCCGCGCCAGGCCAGCAGCCCGCGGGCCGCGTCCGGCCAGTCGCCGCGGGCCGCCGCGTCGACGAGCCGGTCCAGCCAGGGGCGCAGGCCGTGGCGCGGGTCGGCCAGCCAGCCGTCGTCCAGCCGTGCCAGTCCCGCCCGCGCCCCCGAGATCCGTTCCACCGTCCTGCGCGCCTGGCGTTCCCCCTCCGCCGCGACGGTGAGGATCTCGGCCAGCAGCGTCTCGGCGGCGCGCAGGTCCGCGGGGAGCGAGCCGCGGGCCCGCGCGAGCGCGGTGAGGACCGCGCCGGCCTCGTCCACCGCCGCGGTGACGGCGGCGAGCTCGGTCGCCTGGGCCGACAGCGGGTCGGCGCCGATGGCCGACCCGTACGCGCGTACCGCGGCGCGCGCGGCGGTGAGCTCCGGCAGATCGGCCAGGCCCAGCCGGGTGGCGGTGACGGCGAGCTCGGCCAGCCGCCGTTCGGCGCTCGACAGCTGCCCGACGCTCGACGCCCAGGCCGCGACGATCGCGTTCACGTCCACCCGGACTGCCTCGACGACCTCGTTCGTCCCGTCCAGCAGGTCCTCGGGGTAGACGGCGATGCCGGCGGCGGCACCAGCCGGCGGCGGGGCGGCGGCCACGGCCGGCAGGGGCGGTGGGGGCGGCGGGGTCGGCTGGGACGCGCGGTGCAGGAGGGCCTCCAGGTCCGCGAGCCGGCGCGGGCTGAGCCAGGGCCGGTCGCCCCGCAGTGTCTCGGCCCGGCGGATGACGTCGGACAGCAGCCGGTGACGTTCCCACAGCCAGTCGAGCCGGGCACGCACCGCCCCAGCGCGCACGGCCGCGGCGCCGGTCCGCGCCGCCGGGTCGAGCAGGGCCCGGTTGGCGTCGGTGTCGAGCTCGAGGAGCGCGACGGCGAGCCCGGCCGCGCCGGCGCGCAGCTGGTCGAGCGTCCTGTCCAGCGCGGACAGCGACCCGGCCGCCATCACGCCCTCAGTCCCGGTAGAGCGGCGTCGGCTGCGTCGGGGCCGGGAGCAGCGGAGGATCGAGCGAGCCGAGCCAGGTGTCGGCGATCTGGTTCCAGCGGCCGTTCGCGGCGATGCGCGCGAGCACGCCGTTGACGAACCGTGTCAGGTCGGGATGGTCCAGGCTGACCGCGACCGCGTCCGGCTCCTCGACCACCTTGCCGTCGAGGACGACGTCGCCGGTCAGCCGCGTCTGCGGATCCTGCTGGGCCATCCCGATGAGGATCGTGTCGTCGGTGAGGATGCCCGCCACGTCGCCGTTCTGCAGCGCGAGCAGGCAGTCGGAGTCGTTCGGCAGCCCGACCGGGATCGGGTGCGACGGGGCGTCCGCGATGTGCTGCAACGAGGTGGTGTTCGCCGGCGCGCACACCCGCTTGCCGCCCAGGTCGTCGATCCCCTGGTAGTCCGAGTCCCGCAGGACGAGCACCCTCGCGACCGCCCGGTAGTAGGGCACGGAGAAGTCGACCAGGGTGCGCCGCGCGCAGTTCGTCGTCATCGTGGCGACGACGATGTCCACCTCGTGGTCACGGATCACCGGGATGCGCTCCGCGGTGGTGATGGCCCGGAACCTCAGGTGCGCGGGGTCGTCTCCGTTGGGGCCGAAGATCGCCTTCGCGATCTCCCTGGCGATGTCGACGTCGAATCCCTCGAACTTCCCGGTCTTCGGGTTGATCGAGCCGAACGGAGGCGCGCCGGACAGCACTCCCGCGGTGAGGTAGCCGTTCTGGACGATCTTCGCCAGGTGGCCGCCGGCGGGGATCGTGCCCGGCCCGGGCAGGACCGCGGGTGGGCGCAGGCTGACCTCGGGGTTGCCGCAGTCCGGGGTGGGCCCGGCCGAGGCCGGGTCGTCGCCGGGCGCGGTGGCCAGCGGCAGCGGCCGGCCGGCGTCGGGCAGCGGGCTCGCGACCGTGCCGCAGGCCGCGACCAGCATCGCGACCAGCGCCGAGGCCAGGGCGAAGCCGAGGCTCGTGCGCCTGCCGGCGGGCCACGCGCGACGGGCGGGTGGGAGCTGATGGCCGCGCGTCATCGGTAGCCCCCTCACCGGTACTCGTTGATCCGTGCCTGGATCCCGGCCAGCGCCAGCGCGATCGCCAGCGCCGAGAGCACGATGACGACGGCCGCGAGGCCGCCGAGCCGGTCGCCCGCGGCCGAGAGCCGCTCGCCGAAGCGCTGCTGGCTCGCGGTCAGCGCCTGGTCCGCCGCCTGGTCGAACCGCCCGAAGGCCTCCGCGCCGTCGCCCTGCGCGAGCTCCAGCGCCTTGTCGAAGCCGCCCGCGCTCGTCACCTGCCTGCGTACCTCGATGCTGGTGGACTGGTAGTCCCGCCACAGCGCGTCGAGGTCGCCCTCGCGGAAGCCTTCGCCGTGAAGGTAGGCCGTGATCGTCGGGAGGATTCCCGAGCCCGTCGGCCGGCCGTCCGGGGTGTAGCCGAGCCGCGCGATGGCGGCGTCCGCGTCCGCGTCGAGGGCCGCGCCGTCGCCGCGCGCGATCAGCGACAGTCCCTCGTCGCCCCAGGCCCGCAGCCCGAGCACCCTGGCCTGGGCGATCTCGGACATCGGGACGAAGCCGTCGTCGCGGCCGTCGAGCAGCCGGGCTCGCTCGGCCGAGAAGGCGCTCAGCGTGACGGCGAAGACCACCATGACGAGCCCGGTCGCGACGAGCAGCGGGACGTTCAGCAGCCGGTGGGTTCGCCGGAAGAGCCAGAGCTGCACGCCGGCCAGCGCGACCAGGCTAATGACGCCCGCCGCCGAGACCAGCGCGACATGGACCGAGGACGTCGCCCGCCGGTACCCGTCGTCGACCTGCTCGGCACTGCTTACGGCGAGACTGTCCGCGGCGGGCAGGATCGTCCCCTGCATGAGCAGGGACGCCTGCCGCAGGTAGGCGCCACCGACGACGTATTCCTGCCGGTTGTTGGCACGGGCCTGGCCGACCAGCTCCGTGTAGGCCGGGATCTTCTGGTGCAGGGTGTCCAGCGCGCCGCGCGCCGCGGGCGAACCGTCGCCAGCCCTGGCGAGCGTGCGCAACTCGCCCTCGGCCGCCGCGATGCTGTCGTCGTAGGCCTTGCGCTGCTCGGGTGGCTCGACCGGGCCCGCGAGGAAGGCGCTGACGATCGTGGCGTCCGCCTCCGACAGGTCGGCGTGCAGGCGCTGAGCGGCGGCGAAGGCCGGGGCGGCGTCGGCGCTCACCGCGTGGACCGCGTCGTCGCGGACGAGGACCGCGGCCAGGGCGGCCGCCCACAACAGGGCGATGGACACGCCCAGTGCCACCGACAGGATGCGCAGCAGGCCGGGGGTCGTCCCGGCCCGCGCCCGCAGCCAGGCCGCCGCCCGCGCCGGGCCGGACGCCCGGTCGGTGGCGCTGCCCGACGTCGGCGGCAGTGCCGTGGCGAGGGTCACATTCATGATCTTAGGGCGACCCGGACGGACCGGCTCGAAACCTGACAGCTAGCTGACAGTGCTTAACGCGTCCGAAACAGAGCCCACCGCGACCGTCCCGCGTCGCGCCGCGTTCCCTGGCCTGCGCTGCGTGGTCAGGACCGCCGCGCGAGCCCCCGCCGGTGGCGGCCCATGGCTAGCCGAGCGTGGGGGCTCCGGGGCTGCGCAGGGCGGCGAGGACCCCGCCGTCGACGAGGACGTCGATACCGGTGACGAAGCTGGCCTCGTCCGAGAGCAGGAAGGCGACGACGGCGGCGATCTCGTCCGCGTTCCCCTCCCGGGCGCCGAGCGGGGTCGCCTTCACCATGGTGGCCATCGCGGTGTGCTCGGCCGCCTCCTGGCGGCCCTGCGGGGTGTCGATGAGGCCGGGGGAGAGGGAGACGATGCGCGTCCCCAGCGGGCCGAGCCGCACCGCCTCCCGCTGGACGAACCGGTGCACGCCGCGCTTGGCGAAGGTGTAGGCGACGCCGGTGTCCTCGACCGACGAGCCGAGGGCCTCGTGGACCCGGTCGAGGAAGCGCGGGTCGAGCGGCTCGTCCAGCACCGGGTCGATCGTCGGGTGCGGGCCGGGGCCGGCGAGGTGCGCGGCCAGCGACGCGAAGCACACCATGGCGCTGCCCGCCGTGAACAGCGGCCGCAGTGCCTCGGTCAGCAGGGCGGTACCGACGAGGTCGACGGTGAAGATCCGGCGCCAGTCGGCCATCGTCGGCGAGATGCCGGCCACGTGCGCGACCGACCGCAGCGTGCCGAGCTCGCCGACGCGAGCCGCGAGCCGGCCGAGGCCCTCGGCGTCGGTGACGTCGACGACGAACGGCTCGACGGCGGCCCGGCGGCCCTGCGCCGCGAGGTCGGCCGCCGCCGCCGTCACGGTGGTCTCGTCGCGGTCGACGAGCACCAGCGCGTCCACCGAGTCGGCGAGCCGCCGCGCGCAGGCCAGGCCCATGCCGCGGCCCGCTCCGGTCGCGATTCCTACAGTCGTCATCCGTTTCTCCCGTCGTCGCGAGGTGGGGCAGCTGGGCGGGCCGGATCCGGTCCATGGTGCGTGCTATCGGAGTATTGACGTCCACGTCGGGAAATGCGAGCCATCGTGGGCGCCCTCGTCCGGACTCGCCTCCCGCGCGGTACCCCTCCCCGACACCCCTGCGCCCGGGCCTCACCGCCCCGCCCGGACCTGGGCTCCGCGGTCGCGGACGGATGTTCGCGCGGTGTCGGTTGGGCTACGCTCGGCCTTTCGGAGGTGATAAAGGCGTGCCCGCACAACGTCCGGGACCGAAGCGGTCGTTGCTGGTCCAGGAACGGTCACGCGACACCCGGCGCGCCATCGTCAAGGCCGCGCTCGACCTGTGGGCGCAGCGCGGGTACGAGACCGGCATCGACGAGACGACCGCCGAGGAGATCGCGGCCCGCGCCGGTATCTCGAAGGCCACCTTCTATTTTCATTTCGCGCGCAAGGAAGACATCCTCCTGGAAACCGGCTGGCTGACCRCTCGGGTCGCCTATGAGGACGCGCGGCGCGAGCTCGCCGGGAACCACGCCGTCGACGAGGTCCTGGCCGAGCTGATGGCGGGCATCGGCCGGCGGGTCGAGAAGGTGCCGCGGGTGGCGGTGCGTCGGATGCTCGCCGCGCAGAACGTGGGCGACGTCTGTCACCAGCCGGAGGACGGGGCGCGGTTCGGCTTCGAGCGGGCGTTCGCGGCCGTGTTCGCCCACGCCCAGGAGACCGGTGGGCTTCCCGGACATCCCGCGGCGCGGTCGTTGGCACTGATGCTGACCTCGCTCGTCATGGACGCGATCCGGGACTGGGCGCTGGCCGACCCCGCCGACCTGTGTGACGTGCTGCGTGAACGCGCCGCCCTGCTGCTCGCCGGCGCCCGCAACCTGCCGGTCGCGCGGCCAGCGGCGCAATAGCCGCGCCGAATCCCGGCCGGTCTCGACGAGGACCGGCTTCGACGAGGACCGGCTTCGACCAGGACCGGCTTCGACCTGGTCGGATTCGAGCCGGCGGGCTTCGCGAGGCCGGCCGGGCAGGGAGTGCCGCTACCTGTTGCGGCCACGGCGGAGCTGGTGCCACCGTGACGACCACTGCCAGGGCCGGCGGTGGGGTTGGCGGAGGAGCTTGTCGCGTATGCCGTTAAAGATCGACGTGATGCTGGCGAACTCGGTCGTGGAGGCCGCCGAGCGGGCCAGGGCGCTGGAGAAGGCCGGCGTCGACGGGGTCTTCACCTTCGAGAACTCCCACGACCTGTTCTTCCCACTGGTCGCGGCGGCGCCGGTGTGCTCGCTCGACCTGATGACGAACGTCGCGATCGCGTTCCCGCGCAGCCCGATGCACCTCGCGCACGCCGCCTACGATTTGCAGCTTCTCTCAAAGGGCCGGTTCCGCCTCGGCCTCGGCTCGCAGGTGCGGGCGCACGTCGAGAAGCGGTTCGGTGCCCGCTGGGGGCGGCCCGTCGGCCAGATGCGCGAGTGGGTGCTAGCGACCAAGGCGATCCTGGACAGCTGGCAGCACGGCACCCGGCTGGACTTCCGCGGTGAGTACACCACCCACACGCTGATGACGCCGGCGTTCAACCCGGGCCCGAACCCGTACGGCGTGCCGAAGGTGCTCGTCGGCGCGCTCGGGCCGCGGATGAACCAGATGGCCGCAGAGGTCGCCGACGGCATTCTCGTCATGCCGTTCAACAGCGACCGGCACATGCGCACCCGCACGATGCCCGCCATCGAGGCCGGCCTCGTGGCGGCTGGCCGCGCCCGCGGCGACCTCGAGGTGACGGCCGAGGTCATCGTCGCCGTCGGCCGGACCGACCAGGAGCTGGCCGCGGCGCGGGCGGCGACGTTCCTGCTCGCGTTCTACGGCTCGACCCCCGCCTACCGGCCCGTTCTCGACGTCGAGGGCTGGGGTGACCTGCAACCCGAACTCAACGCCCTGTCCAAGCGCGGTGAATGGGCGGCGATGACGAAGCTGATCGACGACGACATGCTGCGCACGCTCGGGGTGTACGGCACTCCCGACCAGGTGGCGGCCGAGATCGTCGCCCGCTATGGCGACTGCGACCGTATCTGCGCCTACTTCCCCGGCTACCAGGCCGGTGACGACCTGATCGCGGACTTCGCCGCGGCCGTGCGGGCCGCCGCCGCGGCTCCCGCCGACGCCTGAGCACATGTTCCCGCGGCGGAAGGAACGTCCGAGAAGCAGCGGAAGCAGAGGAGGAACGGGATGACGCCCGCGCGGCGCATGGACCTGAAGGTGGCCGTCGCGTCGGCGGACGGCGGCGAGGACTGGCGGATCGCGGCGAGCGTCCACCTGCCGGCGGGCGAGGCGCTGGCGGCCGGCCCGCCCGTGCTCGTCCTGATGCCGGGCGGCGGGTACAACCGGCGTTACTTCGACCTGCCGGCTCCGGGATTCAGCCAGGCCGAGCACCACGCCTCGCGTGGGACGGTCGTCGTGGCGATCGACCATCTCGGCGTCGGCGAAAGCACCATCCTGCCGGCCGAGGTGACGACCCTGGCGACGGTCGCAGCGGCGAACCACGCCGCGGTCGTGACGATCCTCGACCGCATGCGGGCCGGCTCCCTGGCCGAGGGCGTCGCGCCGTTCCAGCCAGTGGCCGTCGTCGGCGCCGGCCAGTCGCTGGGCGGCCACGCGCTCGCCGGCATGCAGGCCTACCACCGCACCTTCGACGGCGTGGCGATGCTCGGCAGCAGCATGGCGGGCACGACTCTGCCGCTGCGGCCGGGCCTCACCGTGCGGGTCCCGGACGGCGCGACCGCCGAGCAGGCCACGCTTGCCCGGATGGCTGGCGCCGACTGGGCCTGGATCTTCCACTGGGAGCAGCCGTCGGCGCCCGCCGGGTCCGAGACGCCGGATGGCGGCGAGCACGCCGCGCGCGCGGCCCTCGTCGCGGCCGACGTCGCCGCCGGGGTACCCGCCCGCCACACGCCCCCGCCATGGGGCACGGCCTCCTACCCGGGTTTCAGCATGGCGCTGATGGCACCGGGGGCCCTGGCGGAGCAGACCGCGCTGATCGACGTCCCCATCCTGCTGGCGAGCGGCGAGCGCGACGTCTGCCGCCCGCCCGCCGAGGAGATCGCCGGCTTCAGGGCCGCCACCGACCTCTCGGTCCTCGTCGTGCGCCGCATGGCCCACATGCACAACTTCGCCGCCACCCGCGCGACGCTGTGGGGCCGCCTCGACGAGTTCGTCAGCCACGTCGCCGGCGGCCGCACCCGTCGCGGCTGACGGCTGGCCGTCCCCTGACGGCCGGCCGATGAGTGGCTACCAGGCGGCGGCCTGGAAGCCGGAGGCGAGGGTCGTCGGTCGGGCTCCGTCCTGGGAGATCTGGAGGTCGGTTCCGGACAGGTAGAGCAGCCAGTGCCCGTCGGCGCTAGCGGACAGGCTGGTGTGCGTGCGGTCGGTCAGGCCGATCGCGACCTGGCGGATGTGCGCGCCGCTCGCCGGGTCGATCTCCAGCATGTCCACCGACGTCGTGTGCGGGGGATACCCGTCGCAGCACTGCCGCACCGCGAACAGGTGCCCGTTCGGCAGGAAGATTCCCTCGCTGTAGAAGTAGTCGTTCGAGTCGACGCCGGGCAGCGGGACGTCGGTCGATCCGTCCTCGCGGAAATAGCTCTTGTCGGTGGACGGATTCATGACGGACAGCCGCCAGCCCTCGTTGTCCTGGACCGAGGTGATCGACACGACCAGGCGCGTGCCGTCCGGGGACCAGGACAGGTGACCGACCGGAGCGGGCAGTCCCGACGAGACCAGCTCGGGCGGCATCGGATAGTGCTGGGTCTTGTCCGTCGCCAGGTCGACGACCACGACCTGGAAATGCGTGGCCGAGTTGCCGTCGGGGACGCAGTCGAAGCCGTCGGAGAGGAAGTACTGCGAGGCGTACGCGAGCCGGGTGCCGTCCGGGCTCAGCGCCGGCCTGCTGCCCATCGAAGTGATCTTCGCCGGGGTGCCGCCGTCCGTGCCCATCCGCCAGATCTCGTGCTCGCAGCCGGTACCGACCTCGTAGTACACCGTCTTGCCGTCGGCGGTGAGCGCGAGCGCGTCGCCGGCGACGCCGTTCGGGCGCAGCGTGCGAGCCGGCTTGCCGGTCTCCGGGTCGAGCAGCACCAGGGCGCCGTCGGTGGTGACGGCCGCCAACATGCGCGGCCGCGCCGGCCCGCCCGCCGAGCCCTCGGCGCCAGACGCGGCGGTGCCCGTCGACGAAGGGGGTGCCGGCGACTCGCTCGAGCCGGAACAGCCGGCGATGCCGATGGTGACCAACGCCGCCGCCAGGACCAGGGCGAAGGCCGGCCGCGGTCGCGCCCTCGCGAGCCAACGCCGCCGGCCACGCCCCTCGGGGCCAGACCCGGGCGTCGTCGACCTTGTGCTCTGTGCCTTTGCCACCGGCAGGCTCGCTTTCGTGGCCGAGGAGCATTGTTGCCCGGACAACATTTCGGCGACCGCCAAGCCCGTTTTTGTCCGAAATTCCTGCCTTGGCGGCCGACGGGCCAGAACTTATCGCCGGAATAGGGTGGAGTCGCGGCGTTGGGTAGCCTTATCGGATTTCTGACTTTTCTGGCCGAACGAGGCCGGACTCGTAGGCGATGACGACGAGCTGGGCTCGGTCACGGGCGTCCAACTTTGCCATGGCCCGCTGGACGTGGGTGCGCACGGTGAACGGGCTGATGGAGAGCAGCCCGGCGATCTCGCCGTTCGGATGCCCGCGCGCGACGAGGGTCAGCACCTCCCGTTCCCTGCTGGTAAGACCGGCGAGCCGGTCGGTCGCGGCGGCGCCGTCCGCGTGCGCCTCCGGATCGGGGGCGGCGAGGAAACGGGCGATCAGCGCCCGGGTCGCGGTGGGCGACAGGAGCGCCTCGCCGGTCGCCACCGTCCGGATCGCGGCCAGCAGCCCGTCCGCGCTGATGTCCTTGCCTACGAACCCGCTGGCGCCGGCGCGCAGCGCCAGGGCGACGTACTCGTCGGTCTCGAAGGTGGTCAGGATCAGCACGCGGGTGTGGGCGAGCGCCGGGTCGTCGTGGATCGCGGCGGTGGCGGCCAGGCCGTCGGTGCCCGGCATCCGGATGTCCAGGACGGCGACGTCGGGCCGGTGGGCGCGGGCGAGCGCGACCGCCTCCGCCCCGTCGGCCGCCTCGGCGACCACCTCCAGGTCGTCCTGGGCGTCGATCAGCAGCCGGAAGGTCGCCGTCAGCAGCGCCTGGTCGTCGGCGAGCAGCACCCGGACCGTCATCGTGCCCACCCCGTTCCGTGGCCAGGCCACACCGGGTCGGCGGGGGATCTCGCGGGGTCGCCGGCGGACAGGGCGTCGTCGGGCGGCAGTGGAAGCTCGGCGCGTACCTCGAAGCCGCCGCCCGCGCGGTGACCGGCGCGCAGCTGGCCGCCGACGGAGCGGGTGCGTTCGCGCAGACCGACGAGGCCGAAACCGGCGTCCACCCGGGTGGCCAGGCCGGTGTCCGTGCCCGCGGCGACCTGCGCGCGGGTGCGCGCGACGGCGGGGCCGGCGTCGGTGACGGTGACGGTGAGCCGGTCGCGCGCGTAGGCCAGGCGGACGTGCGCGGCTGGGGTGGCGGCGTGTCTGCTGACGTTGGTGAGCGCCTCCTGGACGACGCGGAACGCCGTCAGGTCCACGCCGGCGGACAGCGGTCGCGGCCTGCCCTCGGTGCTGACCGTGACGGCGAGCCCGGCGGAGGCGCAGGCGGAGGTCAGGTCGGCCAGCCGGGCGAGCCCAGGCGCCGGCTCCAGCGGGGCGTCCGGATCCTCGGGCCGGCGCAGCACGCCGACGGCTGCCTTCAGGTCGCGCAGCGCCGCCGAGGTGCCGCGAGTGAGCTCGGTCAGGATCGCCGCGGCCTTGTCGGGATGGGTGCGCATCAGATGTGCGGCGGTGCCTGCCTGGGCGTTGGCGAGCGCCAGGTGATGGGTGACGGCGTCGTGCAGCTCGCGGGCGATCCGGGCGCGCTCCTCGGTCACGCGGACGCGGGCCTCCTGCTCGCGGGTGCGCTCGGCCTGCTCGGCGCGGGTCCGCTCGACCCGCAGGTACGCGCGTCGCAGCCGCGCCCAGCCGCCGAGGATCACCGGCTCGGTCAGCCAGGACAGCGGCGCGATGGTCTCCAGCTGCCAGGGGCRCTCGGCCGGGCCGGCGGCCACCGCCGCGGTGGCGAGCAGGGCGCCCAGTACCGCGCCGAACCCGGCGGCGGTTCGCCACCCGGACTGGCTGGCCAGGCAGTACAGCGCGACCAGTAACGGCGTCAGCAGCATCGGCGTGAGCAGCGCGCCCAGCACCGCCAGCGCCAGCGTGCAGGCGCCGACGAGCGCGGCGGCCGCCCGCGGGTGATGGCGATGCAGCGGCAGCGCGGCGCTCGCGACCCCGGCCAGGGTGACGGCCGCCGGCCACCACACCCGCGTGTCGGAATGGTGCGGCCCCTGGATCCTGCTGCCGACGACGGCAGTCGCGAAGGCCGCCGCGGCCACGGCCGCGGTGGTGAGCTGGCGGCGGGTGAGTGACCAGGCGGTGCTCATGGGCCCGCTCCTCCTCGGCTTGGCGGCTGTCGGTTCCTGCTATGGCGCGGGCGTGGACTACTGCGATCGCAGTATGCCGTGCGACGCATGTACTGCAAACAGCCGATTGACGGCCCTCCAGGCCCTCGGCAGGGTTCTGACGTGTCTTTTCTGTCGGCCGCGACCGTCGGGCCGGAAATTCTTCTTCCTGAGCTGTGACCTCGGCGGACGGCCGAGAAAAWTGAGTGGAAAGCCGGGCCAGAATGCGAGTGGAAATGCTGATGGGAACGAGTGGGAAACCAAAGCGTGCTGCTGGGGCGGGCGGTGCGCGCCGGCATTGCCGGAGATTATTGCCCGGCGTGGCCGTGGGGCTGGCGCTCGCCCTGGCGGCGTGCTCGGGCTCGGACGGCCCCACCGGGTCGCCCGCGGCCTCCGGATCGGCCGGCGCGGCGGGTGGGGTGCCCGCGCCGCCTAGGCCGGAGCCGGTCTCGGTGAGTGAACTGCCGCTGCCGCCCGTCGCCCCGAGCGAGGACCCGGGCGCCTGTACCAAGGAGATCAACTCTCGGGGCACCGGCTGCGTCGGCAGGCAGGTCGGCCTCCAGTCCGGCGGCTACCTGCCGGACGGCAAGGCCGTCAGCGCCGTCGTCACCTTCGTGGGCGCGCCGGCGGCTCCCGACCCGGCGAGCGTCTACACCGGCCATCAGCTGATCCTCGTGAAGACGGACGGCACCACGTTCCCGAACGGCGACGCGTGGAAGTGCGTGACCTGCGGCCTCCCGGACGCGAACGCGGCGGGCCGCAACGAGCCGATGGACTACCCGCAGCCGTTCAACGACGGCAGGCGTGTGCTCGTCGGCACCAACGTCGTCGACTGTGGGACGCATCCGCTCGCGGACCCGGCCTGCACCCCGGCCGAGACGCACGTCTACCCGATCCGGTGGCAGAACACCGCCGACGACTCGGGCAAGGGCGGAAACCTGCGGGAGCTGCGCATCCACCCCGACGGCGTCCACCTCGGGTTCAACAGCTTCACGCTCACGAACGGCAAGCTGGGCCAGTTCGCCTACCTCGGCCGGCTCGCCTTCGATCCGGCCCCAAGGACGGGCGTCCCGCTCGCGCCCCGCTACGACCTCACCGACGTCACCCGGCTGTTCGACCCGGCGGACCGGCAGCCGGTCGAGGTCGACCCGGCCGACCCGACCCGGCTGCGCGTCAACCTGGATGCCCTCTCCGTCGGAGAGCTGCGCGGCTTCAGCAGGGACGGCAAGGAGGTCGCCTACATCGGGTCCCCGGCCGAGTCGTCGAACATCGACGTGTTCGCCGCCGACCTGACCACCGGGAAGGTGCGCCGGCTGACCGCCAACCCCGAGTACGTCGACCCGATCGACCTGTCCCCCGACGGGAAATGGCTCGTCGCCATGGACACTCGCGGCTCGGACCGGCAGATGTTCCTCGCCGGGATGCGGAACATCCCGCCGCTCACCGACCTGGTCACCACCAGCGCCACCTCGTCGACTCGCAACAACGGCGTGCGCCGGTTCTTCCAGCCGATCCTGATCGACCGGTACGGCGACCGCGGCGATTACCAGGGCCAGCGGATCAACGGCTCGGGTGACGGCTCCCCGGGCGCCGTCGACGACCCGAACTGGAACGGCATGGCCGACCCGCGCTGGTCGCCCGACGGCACCGCCGTCGTCTACTGGCAGGCGCTGGCGGTCGCGCCCGCCTGCGGCGGCGCGAACCCGCTGCCCTGCGAGACGTCCACCGAGCCCGGCGGCCGGACCGCCCGGATGATGATCGCGCGGTTCACCAGCCGTCAGGCAAGCCCGGCGCCGAGGGTCGCGCCGATCTCGGACGACGTCCCCTGGGGCGTGAAGTACGTGCCGGGCAGCCCGACCCCGACCCGCCCGCACCCGCCGGCCGGCACCTACACGCTGCCCGGCGCGAAGGCCGGCTTCGCCGAGGTCGAGATCACCGAGACACCGGACAAGGTCGCCATCCAGACGGTCGCCGTCACCTACACGGGCTATTCCGACGACGGGGTCCACATCCTGAACGGCACGGAAAAGGTCACCCTGGCCAACCCGAGCCTGACCATCAACAAGGTCGACTGGTTCTCGGACCTCACGGAGACGGGCGGCGGCGAGACCGTCACCAAGAAGTCCAGCCCTGACGGGTTCCACCTCACGATCGACGTGCTCACCAACATCTTCGACGCGGCCGGGACCCTGACCACCACGGTCGACGGCCACGCCTACCGCCAGCCGGCCAACGGCACCTGACCCGTCCTGGGCGGCGTCTGCCCGTCTGCCCGTCCGCCCGTCCGCTCGGCTGCCCGGTCCTGGCACCGGGCGGACGGGTGGACCTCGGACCGGCGCACCCGTGGCGCTGGTCGGCGGGCTCGGTGATACTTAGTGAGCGGTTACTTGGCAGTTGGCCTGGCGGAGAGGGCTCGATCTTGCCTGAGGTGGCTCCACTGGTCGGGGTGCGGGTGCTCGAGGTCGCGACGCACGTGTTCGTGCCGATGGCCAGCGCCGTGCTCGCCGAGTGGGGCGCCCGGGTGGTCAAGGTGGAGCATCCCGTGACGGGCGACCCGTACCGGGCGCTGACCACCGTCGGGCTGCACAACGTCTACCGCGGGGTGGACCCCTTCTTCCAGTCCGCCAACCGGGGCAAGCGGTCGGTCGGTGTCGACCTCGGGCACCCCGACGGGCGCGCGCTGCTCGGGCGGCTCCTCGCCGACACCGACGTCTTCGTGACCAGTCTGCGCGCGGGCGCCCGCCGCCGGCTGCGCGTCGACGTCGACGACGTGCGGGCCGACGCGCCGTCGGTCATCTACGTGCGCGGCACCGCCTTCGGCGCCCGCGGGCCGGACGCGGACCGCGGTGGCTACGACACGGGCGCCTACTGGGCGCGCAGCGGGATGCAGCACCTGCACACCGCGCCGGACGAGTGGCCGGGGTCGCCGCGCCCCGCCTTCGGCGACCTCGTCGCGGGCCTCGCGCTCGCCGGCGCCGTGAGCACCGCCCTCTACCGGCGGGCGACGACGGGGGAGCCGTCGGTCATCGACTCGTCGCTGCTCGCCGCGGGGCTCTGGCAGGTCCAGCCCGACGTCGTCAACGCCCGGCTCGACGCGGCCGGCCGCACCGGAACCCGGATCGACCGGCAGGCGGTCTGGAACCCACTGATGCTCACCTACCGCACCGCCGACGACCGCTACGTCGCGCTGATGATGCTCTCGCCCGACCGGCACTGGCCCGACCTGTGCGCCGCGCTCGGGCACCCGGAGCTCGCCGTCGACCCGCGGTTCGCCGACCTGGCGGCCCGGCGCCGCAACGCCGCCGCCTGCGTCGAGGAGCTCGACGCCCTCTTCGCGACCCGGCCGCTCGCGGCCTGGCAGGCGGCACTGGCCCAGTTCGCGGGGGAGTGGACACCTGTGCAGACCCCGCGCGAGGTCCACGACGACCCGCAGGTGCTCGCCAACGGCTATATCGCGGACGTCGAGATGGGCGCCGGGTTCGGACTGCCGATGGTGACCACACCCGTGCAGTTCGACGGCCAGCCAGGCCAGCCGACCCGCGCGCCCGAGCACGGCGAGCACACCGAGACCGTGCTGCTCGAGCTCGGCCTGACCTGGCAGGAGATCACGGACCTGAAGGAGCGCGGCGCGGTCCTTTGACGGCCCGGCCGGGTACGGGCGCTGTCCTGTCCTGCGACGGGCGACGGCGACGGGCTGCGGGCGCGAGGGCGGGCGCCCGGGTTGGCCAGGCGCCCGCCGCGCGGTGTTGGTCCGTGCCTGGCTGGTTCAGCGGCGGTTGCGGGCGCGGCGCGGGTCGAGCCGGCGCAGCAGCAGGGCCGTCACGATCAGGGCGACGAACCCGATGATCAGCAGACCCACCAGGTCACCGACATAGGTCGACGCGGTGTGTTTCCACAGCGGGTCGACCTTGACGGCCGGGTTCGCCTCGGTGCCGGACAGCTGGATGTTGTTGAGGTCGGCCGTCGACGCCGCCGCGGCGTAGCCCCACCGGCCGGGGAACAGCCAGGACAGCTGCTCCAGGCCCTTCGCGCCGGGCAGCACCAGCAGCGCCCCGGTGAAGACCAACTGCGAGATCGTCAGCACGACCAGCGGCGGCATGGTCTTGTCCGCGTTGTCCACCACCGCGGAGACGATCAGGCCCACCATCGTCGAGACGACCGCGGTGAGGCCGACGGCGATGAGCATCTCCGCCCACGCGGCGTGCCTGAACACCGCGCCCTCCGGTGGGAACCGGGTGACCAGCGCGATGGCCGTCAGCAGGGCACCCTGCAGCCCGGTGATCAGCGTCAGGACGACGACCTTGGAGCCGAGGTAGGCGGTGGTGGACAGGCCGATCGACCGTTCTCGGCGGTAGATCTCCCGTTCCTTGACGAGCTCGCGGACCGCGTTGGACATGCCCATGAAGCAGGCCATCAGGATCAGCACGAGCAGCGCCCGGGGCGCGTCCAGGTTCGGTTTGCCGCCGGGCGGCAGTCCGAACTTGGCGCTTGTCTTGATCGTCCACGGGATCGCCCCGAGGACGATCGGGTAGGCGATGAGCAGCCGCAGGTAGGACTTGTCGGAGGCGATGACCTTCATATATCGCCGGGACAGCGTGACCAGCTGGGACAGCACCGACTGTTGGCGGATGCTCGGCAGCGCGGCCGGCGCCGGCCGCGCGAACGGCACGACCGCCGAGCCCCGCATGAACAGGTCCGAGGCCCGGAACTGGTTCGCGAGCTGCTTCGCGCCCTTGTTCGTCTGCAGGACGCGGAAGGCGTCGGCCCAGTCGGCCTCGTCGAAGAACTCCAGCGCGTGCTGCGGCGGCCCGAAGTAGGCGACGTGGCCGCCCTTGGCCAGTACCAGCAGGTAGTCGCACAGGTTCAGCTGGGCGACGCTGTGGGTGACGACGACGACCGTCCGGCCGCCGTCGGCGAGCCGGCGCAGCGTCTCCATGACCTCCTTGTCCAGGCCCGGGTCGAGGCCGGACGTCGGCTCGTCGAGGAAGAGCAGCGTCGGCTGGGTGAGCAGCTCCAGGGCGACGCTGGTGCGCTTGCGCTGTCCCCCGGACAGCTTGGCGACCTGCCGGTCGGCGAGGTCACCGCCGCTCGTCGCGGACGCGTCGTCGTCGTCGAGGAAGCGCAGCTGTGCCGGGTCGGCGGCGAGCCCGTTCGGCCCGCCGGCCCCGCTCGAGCCCCGGTTCGTGAGGCTGAGCTCGGCCAGCACCTCGTCGATCCGCCTGCGGCGCTCCTCGCTGGTCGTGTCGGCCGGGAACCGCAGCTTGGCGCCGTACTCGAGGGCCTGCCGGACGGTCAGCGAGGTGTGCAGGATGTCGTCCTGCGGCACGTAGCCGATCCGGCGGCGCAGCTCGTCGTACTCGGTGTAGAGGTCACGGCCGGCGTAGCGCACCGTGCCGATGTTCGCCGGGCGGAAGCCGGTCAGCGCGCCCAGCAACGTCGACTTGCCCGCCCCGCTCGGGCCGATCACGCCCAGCAGGGACCGGGCCGGCAGCTTGAACGTCAGGTCGTGCAGCAGCCGGTTCCCGTCGCGGTCGACGGAGACGCCGTCGACCTCGAACTCCACGTCGCCGGTCTCGATGTGCTCGGCCAGGTACTGGTCGGCCACGTAGAACATGTGGTGGCCGATCGCGATCACGTCGCCGGGCTTGAGAACCGCCCGGTCGACGCGCTGACCGTTGACGAACGTCCCGTTCGCCGAGCCCAGGTCGACGATCTGGGCACCGCCGCGGCCGACCAGCAGCTCCGCGTGCTCCCGGGACGCCAGCAGGTCGTTGACCACGATGTCGTTGGATAGTCCCCGGCCGATCGACATCCGGCCCATCTGCAGCGGGTGCGTGCGGGCCTGGCCGTCCCGGTCGTCGGCGTCGTCCCAGTCGGTCGGCGGGAGGATCGGGCCCACCTGCTGGCCGTGGGGGAACAGCGTCGGCCGCTCGGACCAGACGTCGCCCGCGTCGGCCTGCCGGGGCGGGCGGGGAGCTCTCGGCGGGGCGGGCGGCGGCGCGGGTGTCCGCGGGGCCGCCGCTCCCGGCCGCGCGGCGGGAGCGGCCGGCGTCGTCGCGGTCCTGGCGGGCGCGGCGGGCGCCAGCGGCGGGTCGTCGGCGACGCGTGGCCGCGCCGGCTGGGCCGCGGGAGCCCGGCCGCCCGCCGCGGGTGCGGCGCGCAGGTCGGTCGGGGCGGTGGGCGCCGCCGCCAGCATCACCACGACCTCCGGGCCGTCCTCCGCGCCGAGCTGGAAGCGGCACTCCTCGTGGATGCGCACCCGGTGCATGCGCCGTCCGGTCAGCCACGTCCCGTTCGTGCTGATGTCGACGGCGGCCCAGCCGTCCGGCGCGGGCTCCAGCAGCAGGTGACGGCGTGACACCTTGGTGTTGGCGACCACCAGGTCGCAGGCCGCCGCGCGGCCCACGACGAAGGGCCTGTCCGGCGGCACGGAGACGGCCTGACCGCCGACACTGATCGTCAGTCCTTCGGACATGGCGCTACGACGCCACGGACGGGGCGRCCGGGAACACGCCCAAAACAGCGACTGACCTCGGCGAAACGGGCGCACCAGGCCCGCTCACACCCACAAGCTGATACCGGCCACCGGGCCAGCCTCCTGCGTACGGCATTGCCGTCCCCCCTCACACCGCCCACCCGGAGACTCACGGGTCGTCCCCATGCTGGCGTGATACGGCCCCGAGCACCATCATTTTCAGGGTTTTCCACGACCTGTCATACCCGCGACAGCCGCGCCCGGGGGTGACGGCCCCTCTGGCCGTCGAGGGGTTAGACGCGCGGCGCACGCTTCTGTTGCTGTGTCGGGCCCACTGCGATCGGCCGACCGGCGCCTGACACCCTTGGCACCGGGCTGTCGCCTCGCAGCCGGGGCTTCCTGGCGACGCGGCGGTGACGGCGCGGCGGGCCATTCCCGGCCTCGGCCGAATTCCCGGCCGCTCGCCGCATTGCCGGCGCTGTTCGCCGCGCGGGCGGATGCCAATACCGTGCCGTCGCGGGAAGCGTCGAGAAATCGGTCGGCTGAGCGCCGCCGTGTTACCCCCGCTCCCGACCAGGATTTCCCGGATCCTGGTCGGGAGCGGGGCGCCCGAGACACCAGGCCCGGCGCCAGCGGAGCGGCGGCGCAGCCCGGATTTCTGTTTCTTTCTCGTCGAGCCGGCCGATGACGGCCCGAACTCCGAGTGTAGGAGGTCAGATCGGCGTGCAGCGGGATCCACGCCGTGGGCCGCTCGCCGGGCACGCGCCGGCGTCCGCCACTCGCTGCGTCGGCCGGCCGCCGTCCGGGCCGGCCGCCGTCCGGGCCGGCCGACGGGTTCGGTGTACCTGGCACTCGTTGTCTGGCAGGGTGACCGGCATGTCGTCGTCAGCGGGCGGACTGGCCGGTCCGGTCAGGGTGCTCGGCGTGGACGCCTGCCCCGGCGGATGGGTGGCCATCGAGCTGGCCGACGGCGCGTTCGTCGGCGCCCGCTTCGCCGCCGAGCTGCGCACCCTCGTCGACACGACGACGGTCGCGGTGATCGGCGTCGACATGCCGCTCGGCCTGCTCCAGCAGGGCTGGCGGGCCGCTGACCATGCCGCCCGCGCGGTACTCGGCCCGCGCCGGGCGAGCGTCTTCCTGGTCCCGCCTCGCCCGGTGTGGGCGCACGCCGACTTCGCGGCCGCGAACGCGCACTGCCGGGCGCTGACCGGCGCCGGCCTCACCCAGCAGACCTGGGGCCTGCGCCACAAGGTCCTCGAGGCCGACGTGCTGCGCGAGTCGATGCCCGGCCGCCTCTACGAGGTGCATCCGGAGGTCGCGTTCGCCGCGATGGCCGTCCGCCCGCGCACCGATCCGGCCGAGGCCTGGCTGGCGATGGTCGCCGCGGGTCGGGAGACCGGCGACCTCATCCCCGGCGACATCCTGGGCAGCGACGTGCGCGCGGTCGTCGCCCGCGGCAGCGTCCCGGCCGTGCCCGCACACGCCCCGCTCGCCCATGCCAAGACGACCTGGGCGGGCGCGGCGCGCCGGCGGGCCCTGCTGCGCGCCGCCGGCATCGTGCTGCCCGACGACCTCGGCGGCGCGAACCTCGTACCGCCGGTCGACGTCCTCGACGCCGCGGCCGCCGCCTGGAGCGCGCACCGGATCGCCACCGGCCAGGCCGGCCGGCTGCCCGCCACCGACCCCGTCCAGCTCGACGACCGCGCGGAGCCGATCCTCATCTGGTACTGACCTCCTCCTCCCCCTCCCCCCAGGGGCGAGTCGGATGGCTGGCGAGCAGCACGGGTGCGGTGCGCGGCTGCTCCTATACTCGACGCGGTGTCCGATATGAGCGAAATCGGAGTCTCGCCCGGGGTCATCCGGTTGATGTTCTTCCTGAGTCCCGACGACATCGCCGCCGCGACGGCGGCCCGGGTCCATGGGCTGGTCGCCCGGCAGCGGATCGTGATGATCGTCGTGGTCGTCTGCTCGCTGCTGGTCGTGTACGTCAGTGAGGGTGGCCCGACCGTGGTCGGCGCCGTGATCACGGCGATCCTCCTGGTGCCGATGTGCCTCATGCTGTTCGCGCTGCTCACGCCCCGGCGGCTGGCCGACAAGGCCGTGGGCAACCAGCTGCGCGACAACCCGTGGCTCGCGAGTCCCATCACCGTAGAGCTCTGGCCGGAGGGGGTACGTACCCAGACGGCGACGGCAACCGCGTCGATGAGCTGGCAGCACTACCCGTTCCGGATCGAGACCGACGGGTTCGTGCTGCTGCTGACCGGACCCGGCCGGTATGCCCAGGCTCTGATCCTTCCGCTCAAGGCGGTGGACGCGGCCGGCCGCCCGGCCCTGATGGCGCTGCTCGCCCAGCACGCGCGTCTCATTCCCGACGGCCGGACGGGGCGATCATGGTAACGCGCTGACGGTGAAGGTCGTGGCCGGGCTGGGGGCGCCGGCCATGCGGCCCTTCATGGGGACGACGCGGTAGGCCACGGTGACGTTGGGGAGCAGCGGCTCGCTGGTCCAGCTGTAGCCGGTGACCGATGCCGGCGCCCGGACGAAGTCCGGCTCCTGCCAGGAGATGACCTGGCGTTCGACGAAGTACTGGGTCGCGCCCGGGGTGGCCGGCCAGGACACGGTGACGCGGGTGCCGCCGAGGGCGGTCCGGACCACAGTGGGTCTGCGGCCGGTCCCCGGCCACGGGATGTGGGCGGGCAGCGGGCCGTAGGGGGCGCCGATGCCCAGACCGGCGAGCGCGTCGGCGAAGCCGCGCGCGATGATCACTTCCCCGTCCGGAGTCGGGTGCGAGCCGTCCCAGGCGTCGCGGAGTGGGTCCCAGCCGACGTCCGTCTGGGCGACGACCACCCTGGACGTAGGCGTCGACCAGCCGGGTGCCTGCGCGTCGAGGATCGCGTTGAACGGCGGCGCGCCCGGCAGGTTCATGCTGTTGTCGCGGAAGTCGGCCCTGGTGAGCACGTGACCGACGACGAAGGTCATGTTCGGATTCACCCGGCGCGCGTTGTCGATGAGCTGCCTCATCAGCACGGCGGTGTCGGGTGGCTGGGTCCAGTAGGTCAGGTCGTTGGCGCCGATCGCGATGAGCATGACGTCGGCCGGGTGCGCCCGGACGACGGCCTCGATCCGCGGCACCTCTTCCCGCAGAGAGTCGCCCCATCGGGCGTGGTGTTCGCTGTCGAAGTCGGGATCGGCGTAGTCGTGTGAGCCGCCCTTGTCGGCGACGTTGTCCCAGATGTCGTCGCGATCGCCGACGAAGTCCACCCGTCCCGGCGCCGTGTGGGTGAGGTGCTCGGCTAGCCGATAGCGCCAGGTGTAGTCGCCGGCGGACTCGTGCGTGATCGAGTCTCCGACGATCATGACTCGCTGTCGGGGCGGGGAGGCCGCGGCCGGGCGGCCTTGGGCGGCGTCGCCGGCACAGCCGGCGACCAGCACGGCCGCGGCGAGGGCGACGAGCGCGCTGAAGGCGGCGAAGGGGCTGGTTGTCCTACCCACGCGCGTCCTCCACCCCGACGTCGATGTCCGCCTGGATTGGACGATCGAGTCGGAGCCCGCGCCCGAAGGCCGCACGACAGTGGCGAAGCCAGCGTGGCCGAACGCCCGTCCACAATCCCGGGCCGGGCGACGACCAGCCCGGCAGGGTCATTCTGCCGGGTGGCCGTCACGGCGCTAGCTAGGGTGGCCGTCCACATGCTCAGAGTGACCGGCGTCTCAGGTGGAGTCCCGGGAGCCGCCGCTGCCTACCGTGGATGCCCGTTCGCATCCATGGACGGCCGAGCAAGATCCACGATCATCCGCCTAGAAGACGAGGGCGGCGATGAGCCAGGAGAGCGAGGCGAGGACACCGGCGGCCAGCTCGATGACCATGCCGATGCCGATCGCGACGAGGGCGGCCCAGGTCGAGCCGAGGGCGGCCCGCCAGTCCTTGAGCCGGACCACCTCCGCCAGGTAGATGCCGAGCAGACCGCCAATCAGGACTCCGAGCACCGGGATCACGAAGAAGCCGACGATGGCGCCGGCGACGCCGAGCAGCAGCGTCGTCGGCGGCGCGCCGCGGCCGGCGGTGGCCTTGGCGGGCAGCACGTACTTGGCCACCGTGCCGATGGCGGCGAGCACCACCATCACCGCGAAGACCGCCCAGCGGCCCCCGCCGCCGTCCGCGATGGTCCACCACAGCCCGGCGCCGAGAATGATCAGCAGGCCGGGCAGCACCGGCAGGACGACCCCGACCAGGCCGACGACCATGAGGACGCCGACGACCACCTGCATGCCGACGCTCAACGTGCCTCCTCCTGGGTCAGGGACGGCCCCTCGTCGCTGGCCCGTCGCCCGCGGACCCTACCCGTTCCCATGCGGATGGCCCAGATGGGGCGCCGCGGTCGAAACCGGCCGGCAATCGGCGTCCGGCCGGCCAGGCGGCCGGATGCCTGGCCGGCCGGACGCCTGGCGCCGGCGAGGACGCGAAGCGGTGAGGTGAGAGGTCAGAAGTCGTAGGCCCGCTCGCCGTGCAGGGCGATGTCCATGCCCTCGCGCTCCTCGTCGACGGACAGGCGTATCCGCACGAACATGCGGATCAGATAGCCGATGACGAGGGTGACGACGAATGAGTAGGTGACCACCGCGGCGACCGCGAGCGCCTGTTTGCTGAGCAGGTCGAACCCGCCGCCGTAGAAGGCGCCGTCCTGGCCACCGGTGTCGGACGAGCCCCAGAAGCCGATCAGCAGCGCGCCGAGGCTGCCGCCGACGAGGTGGACCGCGCCGACGTCGAGGGCGTCGTCGATGCCGACCTTGCCCTTGATCCCGGTGACCGATGCGCACACGATGCCGGCGATGAGGCCGATGAAGATCGAGCCCACCGGCGTCACGTATCCGGCCGCCGGTGTGATCGCGACCAGGCCGGCGACCGCGCCGGAGGCCGCGCCCAGGGTGGTCGCGCGCCCGTCACGCAGCTTCTCGGTGAGGATCCAGCCGAGCAGCGCGCAGGCGGTGGCGGTGTTGGTGTTCATGAACGCGAAGCCGGCGAGCTCGTTCGCCTTCAGCGCGGAGCCCGCGTTGAACCCGAACCAGCCGAACCACAGCAGACCCGCTCCGAGCAGCACGAACGGCACGTTGTGCGGCCGGAAGTTGCCGTCCGGCCAGCCGCGCCGCTTGCCGATCACGATGGCGATGGCGATGGCGGCGGCACCGGCGTTGGCGTGTACCACGGTCCCGCCGGCGAAGTCCTCGGCGCCGTGCTCGAACAGCCAGCCGGTCGGTGAGAAGACCCAGTGCGCCACCGGCGCGTACACGAAGACCGACCACAGGATGATGAACGTCGCGAACGGCCCGAAGCGGAACCTGTCCGCCGGGCCGCCGGTGATCAGCGCCGGGGTGATGATGGCGAACATCAGCTGGAACGCGGCGAAGACGATCGGCGGGATGCTCTGCGCGAGCGGGCCGGCGTAGCCGGGGACCTGCTGGTTCATGTGCTGCAGGCCGGCGAAGTGCAGCCCACCGAAGTAGGCATTCTGGCCGCCGAAGGCGATGCTGTAGGTACAGCTCACCCACAGCAGGCTGACGATCCCCATGCAGAAGAAGTTCTGCATCAGCATGCCGAGAACATTCTCTACGCGGACCATTCCGCCGTAGAAGAACGCCAGACCGGGCGTCATCACGAGCACGAGCGCGGAGCTGGCCAGCAGCCACGCGGTGTCGCCGGAGTCGAGCCCGCCGAAGTCGAACGGCATGTCCCGCCTGTCCTGGGGCTTGAGGGGATTCGATAACGGCCGGCCTCCTGGACGGCGCGGTACCGGATCATCACACCGACAGGGGACCCAAGGGGGCAGGTTGCGCATTACCCGTTCCGGTGTGGTGACACTTCCATGTCGGTCGTGTAACGACGGAGATTTGGGCTGGGTGTGGCTTGACCGTCGGTGGGCGGTGTGTATCGCGGGTGGCGTGGTTGCTCGTCGGGTCGGCTGATGGTGAGCTGTGGTCACCGTCCGTGAGGTGATGGGCGAGTGACCCGCGTCACCGAGCGGAGGTTGCGGACGGGTTGTCGCTGGCCGGCGGCGCTTGGTCGCACCCGGCCGTGGGATCGCCACGCAGGGTCAGTGACTCCATCGTCACCGATTGTGTCTCCGTGGCTTCGCTCCGAGCCTCGGCCCGGTTCGCCGATCGCGGACCCGTTCGGCGATCGGCGAACCGGGCACCGTACGTGCCGGGTAGTGCCGGGTAGTGCCAGGTAGTGCCAGGTAGTGCCAGACGTCGGCCGGGTCATCGGGCCACCGGCTGGCCGCACCGGGGGAGTGGGTCCACCGGGGTGAACCGCGTTCCGTCCGCGTTGACCTGGACGAAAGCGAGACAACGGGTGAGTTTGCCGAAATCGGCCCGGAAGTCAATCGGCTGCGTGAGCAGGCCGTCGGCGGTGTAGCCGCGCACCGCCCGCAACGCCGAGATGAAGCCGGCGCGGGTCGGACAGTCGCCCGAGACCTGTAGGCCGCGCAGCATGATGTCGGCCGAGATCCAACCGGACAGGGCCGCCTGCTGGCCGGCCGGCTGCGTCTCGGGGGCATACCGCGCCATCGCCTGCAGGAACTCGCGGTGTGCCGGGCGGGCCGCCTCGAACGGCAGGAAGTCAGCGACGAAGTAGGCGCCCGCGATGATCCCCTTGAACACGTTGAGCATCCGCTCGTCGTAGCCCGCCGGCGAGAGGATCACCTGGAGGTTCGCCTGGGCGCCGCGGGCGGCGAGCACGGCCTGCCCGAACGAGCTGCCGGTGACGGCGCCGATGAGGACGTCCGCGCCGCTGTCCTTGATCTTGCGGCCGAGACCCTCGAAGTTGATCGGTGCCGTCGCGTCCACGGTGGCGACCACCGGGATGCCAGCCGCCTTCAGGCTCGCGGTCAGTTCGGCGGCGAAGTCCAGCGATGTCTCGGTGAACTGGGAGACGACCATGACCGCGCTGTGCCCGCCGTGTTCGGCCACGAAATCGCCGTAGGTGGACACCGATCCCGAGTCGGACAGCAGGTTCGAGTAGCTGAACATGTTGTCGTAGACGGTCCAGGGCTCCTCCAGCGATGTTCCCGTCACCGGTATGCCCCTGCTGTGCAGGAACTCGGCAGATCCGCTGGACGCCGAGGTGGACTCGAGGACGGCGAACACTCCTCGATCGACCAGCGTCGCCGCGCCGGCGAGGTTCGTCTTCGGGTCCGACGCGTCGTCCTCCCAGTCGTAGATCACCTGTCGGCCGTGGACGCCGCCGGCGGCGTTGGCGACGCCGAGCCGGGCGTCCACCCCGGCGCGGAACGGACCGAACAGCGACTGCGCGCTGCCGGAGTCCGGGAAGAGCAGGCCGAGCCGAACCTTGTCGGCGGTGACGCCGGGTGATCCGCACGCGCCGCCCACCTGCGCCGAGCCGGTCTCGCTGGACGTCCCGCAGCCGACGAGGGCGCCCACGGCGGCGAGGAACAGGGCCGCGAGGGCCCGCGCCCGGCGCCGGCGCCCGGGCCGGTGGCTCGCGTCCCGGTGGCCCGGAGGCCGATGGTCCCGAGACCGCCGATCCGAAGTTCGGCGATCAGAGGGCTGGTGGGTCAGGGATCGGGACGGGTGGTCCAGGCTCGTCCTCACGTCCCTCACAATGGCCCGAATCGCGCCATCGCGGTGCGGATCTGTTGGGATCGTGATGGCAGAGGGCCGTCAAGTGGGTCTCTGGTGGTAGTCCTTTGGCTTCTGTCAGCTTCCACGCTGTGATTGAGGAGTGGAACTGGTCGATCGGGGGGACCACGATCAGAGCCTTCGATGGCGACCGTTCCCGATCGTCGGTCGGCGGTCGTCGGCCCGCGTTCCGTCGCCTCCGGCTGCTCTCGGTGGGCTCCCGGCGAGCGACGGCCGAGGCCGCGAGTGCGGATCCACCGCTCTGGCGGGCGTGGTGGGAGCGCGCTGGGTGAGCGAGGTGAGCGCGGTGGCGCAGCGTGGTCACCGTGTACTGCCGGCGACACGGGCGATATACCGGGAAATCGGCTCGTGACGCGTCAGAATTTCACCATGACGGTCAGCTTGACGGCGGCCGCTCTGAGGTTGGCTGCGTGATGACAGCCCAGTCGTGATGACAGCCCGGTGAGGATGGCAGCGTGAGGACGGCACCATGAGGATGACGTCGTGAGGTTGACGTCGTGAGGCTGACGGTGCCGCGCGCGGAGTTCGCGGAGGCCGCCGGCTGGGTGGCGCGCCATCTGCCGGCGCGGACGGCGCCCGGGTCGGCGGTGGGCGGCGGCCTGCTGGTGGACGCCGCGGACCAGCTGACGCTGTCCGCGTTCGACTACCAGGTGGCCGTGACCGCGACCGTCGACGTGGCCGCGGCGGTGCCCGGAAGGGCGCTGCTGCCCGGCCGGCTGGTCGCCGAGATCGTGCGCAGCCTGCCCGACGAGTCGGTGCGGCTCACCGTCGACGAGGGCTGGTTGCTGGTCCGCGCCGCCGGCGCCCACTACCGGGTGCCGACCCTGCCGCTGGACGACTACCCGGCGCTGCCCGCGTTCCCCCCTCCGGTCGGCCAGGTGGACACGCTTGGTTTCGCCGCCGCCGTCAGCCAGGTCGCCCCGGCGGCGGCCAGGGACGAGACGTTCCCGGTGCTCACGGCACTGCGCCTCGAGCTCACCGGTCGGGGCCTCACGCTGGTCGCCACCGACCGCTACCGCCTCGCGGTGCGCGCGATCCCGTGGCAGCCGTCGGTACGGGCGCCCGAGGCGGTGGCGCACGTGCCCGCCCGGATCCTCTCCGATCTCGTCCGCATCCCCACCGCGGCCTCCCGGCTCGCGCTCGGCCTCGGCGCCGACGACGACAGCGGCCCGCGGTTCGGGTTGTCGACCGGGTCGCGCCGGGTGGTGGTCCGGCTCGTCGAGGGCGCGTTCCCGCACTACCGGCGGCTGTTCCCCGACTCGGTCCCACTGGTCGCGAGCGCCCAGATCGCTCCGTTGGCCGCCGCGATCCGCCGGGTGTCCGTCGTCGCGCCGCGCACCGGCCCGGTCGTGCGCGTCACGCTCTCGGGGGGCACCCTCACCGCCGACGTCGGCCCCGACGCGGGCACCACGGCCGAGACCGACTCCGGCCCGCTGGGCCTCGCCTCGGCCACCGACTCGGTGCCGATCGACTACTACGGACCCGACCTGGTGGCCTGGTACAACCCCGGGTACCTGCTGGACGGGCTGGGCGCGATCGACGGCGACGAGGTGACGATCGGCTTCGCCTCCACCGACCCGGCCGAGGCAGCCAGCTCGCCGGCCATCCTCACCGGCAAGGACGACGACGGCTTCCGCTACGTCCTCATGCCGGTCGTCCGCAGCGGCGATCCTGGCTAGTGGCGGTCCTGGTCAGGGCCCGCGTGTCCGAGGGCGTCCGACGGGCCGCCGACCACCTCGGGGACCAGGTCGACCGCCGCGGCCCCGCGATGGATGTTCGGGGCCGGGCGGACGCCCGGGGGGAGCATGTCGGCCGCGGCGGCGTTGGCGACGAAGTCGACGAGGGTCGCGCGCAGCTCGCGGGCTGCCCGCGGCGGCTCGACGTCGCGCCGGTGCGCCAGGCCGATCGTGCGGTGTAGGCCGGGCGGGGCGAACGGCGTCGTCCGCAGCGGCTGGCGGAAGGCCACCATGCTCGGGATGACGGCGATCCCGAGACCGGCCATCACGAACCCGCACACGGCGTCCATCTCCCCGCCCTCGACGGCGAACCGTGGCTCGAACCCGGCCGCCCGGCACGCGCCCACCGTGAAGTCACGCAGGTCGTAGCCCCGGCGGAACATCACCATCGGCCGGTCGCGCAGATCGCCCACCGCCATCAGGGCACCCCGCACCGGCGGCGGGCCGTCGGGGGAGGAGATGACGACGAGGTCCTCCCGCAGCAGCGGCGTCGTCGCCAGCGCCGGGTCGCTGCCCTGCAACGGAAGGATGATCAGCGCGAGGTCGAGCGCGCCGACGGCGAGCTCGCCGACCAGGTCGCGCGAGCCGCCCTCCTCGACGAGCAGCTGGATGCCTGGGTAGCGCTGGCGGAACAACCGCAGCACCTCGGGCAGCATCCCGGTGCACAGGCTCGGGGTGGCGCCGACGCGGACCTTCCCGCGGCGCAGGTCGGTCAGCTCCTGGACCTCGCGGCGGGCGGTGTCGGTATCGGCGAGGATCCGCCGGGCCAGCGGTAGCAGCGCCTCGCCGGCCGCGGTCAGTGTGATATTCCCCCTAGCCCGGTTGAACAGCGGGCTTCCAAGCTCGGTCTCCAACGCCCGGATCTGTGCGGACAGTGACGGCTGGGCTACGTGAACGCGTGTAGCGGCCCTGGTGAAGTGTTTTGTCTCGGCCACAGCGACGAAGTAAGCGAGCTGATGCAACTGCACGCCCAGACGATAGTCCTCGACTATTGACACGAGCACTTTCATGTCTTGGACCGGGGGCTTGACGGTCCGTACGTTGCTCATTCGTGGCAGTAGCGACTCCGGCGACCCAGGTAGGGCGCACCTCGGCCGTGACGACCCTCTGGCGGTCGAACATCGGCAAGAAGGCAGTGATGGCCGTCACAGGCATCATCATGTTGCTCTTCCTGATCCTCCATATGGCGGGCAACCTCAAGATTTTCTTTGGAAGGGACGAGTTCGACTCGTATGCCCACTGGCTGCGGACGATCGGCAGCCCGGTTCTGCACAACGCCTGGTTCCTCTGGATCCAGCGTTTCGTGCTGCTGGTCGCCATCGCGCTGCACGCGATCAGCGCCTACCAGCTGAGCAGGCGGGACCTCAAGGCTCGCCCGGCGAAGTACGCCCACCGGCTGCGCCCGACCGCGAGCTACGCCACCAACACGATGCGCTTCGGCGGCATCATCATCGGCCTGTTCGTGATCTACCACATCCTCGACCTGACCGCGCTGGTCGCGAACCCGAACGGGGTCGAGGGCGAGGCCTACGACAACGTCGTCGCGGACTTCTCGCACTGGTACATCGCGCTCGCCTACATCGTCGCGATGCTCGCCCTCTGCCTGCACATCGCGCACGGCTTCTGGAGCGCGGCGCGCACCCTCGGTGCCGTCACCAGCGCGACCCGGGCCACCGCCTACAAGGCGACCGCCGGGGTCCTCGCCGTCGTGATCACGCTCGGCTTCCTGTCTGTCCCGATCGCCGTCATGGCCGGTTTGGTGGATTGAGCATGTCTGACACGTTCGGATACACCCTCGGCTCGGACCTCGTCGACAAGGCCGCCCCGGACGGCCCGATCGAGACCCGCTGGAGCCGGCGCAAGTTCGAGGCGAAGCTGGTCAACCCGGCCAACCGCCGCAAGCACCGCGTCATCGTCGTCGGCACCGGGCTCGCAGGCGGCTCCGCTGGCGCGACGCTGGCCGAGCAGGGCTACCACGTCATCCAGTTCTGCTTCCAGGACTCGCCGCGCCGGGCGCACTCGATCGCCGCGCAGGGCGGCATCAACGCGGCCAAGAACTACCGCAACGACGGTGACTCGGTCCGCCGGCTGTTCTACGACACGATCAAGGGCGGCGACTTCCGGGCCCGCGAGTCGAACGTGCACCGGCTCGCCGAGGTCTCGGTCCAGATCATCGACCAGTGCGTAGCCCAGGGCGTCCCGTTCGCCCGCGAGTACTCGGGCCTGCTCGACACCCGCTCGTTCGGCGGGGTCCAGGTACAGCGCACCTTCTACGCCCGGGGCCAGACGGGCCAGCAACTGCTGCTCGGCGCCTACCAGGCGCTGTCGCGGCAGATCGACGCCGGCAACGTCGAGATGCACGCCCGTACCGAGATGCTCGACCTGGTCGTCATCGACGGCCGGGCCCGCGGCATCGTCGCCCGCGACCTGGTCACCGGCGAGGTCTCGACCTACCTGGCCGACGCGGTGGTGCTCGCCACCGGCGGCTACGGCAACGTGTTCTACCTGTCGACGAACGCCATGAACTCCAACGCGAGCGCGATCTGGCGGGCACACAAGCGCGGCGCGTACCTCGCCAACCCGTGCTACACCCAGATCCACCCGACCTGCATCCCGCGCTCCGGCGACTACCAGTCGAAGCTCACCCTGATGAGCGAGTCGCTGCGTAATGACGGCCGGATCTGGGTGCCGAAGAACGCGGGCGACACCCGCAGCCCCGACGTGATCCCCGAGGACGAGCGCGACTACTACCTCGAGCGGATCTACCCGGCGTTCGGCAACCTGGTCCCGCGTGACATCGCGTCGCGCGCGGCCAAGAACGTCTGCGACGAGGGCCGCGGCGTCGGCCCCGGCGGGCTCGGCGTGTACCTGGACTTCGCCGACGCGATCCGGCGTCTGGGCGAGGCCAGCGTCCGCGAGAAGTACGGCAACCTGTTCGACATGTACCAGCGGATCACCGGCGAGAACCCGTACAAGGTCCCGATGCGGATCTACCCGGCGATCCACTACACGATGGGCGGGCTGTGGGTCGACTACGACCTGCAGTCGACGATCCCCGGCATGTTCGTGATCGGCGAGGCGAACTTCTCCGACCACGGCGCGAACCGCCTCGGCGCGTCGGCGCTCATGCAGGGCCTCGCGGACGGCTACTTCGTCCTGCCTCCCATGCTGGGCAACTACCTGGCGTCGACCAAGCTGGCCCCGGTCGACGCGTCCGCTCCCGAGGCGGTCGCGGCGCACACCGAGAGCGCCGAGCGGCTCGAGAGGCTGCTCGCCGTGAACGGCGACCGGACCCCGGACTCCTTCCACAAGGAGCTCGGCGAGCTGCTCTGGGACAACTGCGGCATGGCCCGCAACGACGCCGGCCTGCGCAAGGCGCTGGCCCGCATCGGCGAGCTGCGTGAGGAGTTCTGGTCGCGGGTCAAGGTGCCGGGCACGGGCGACGAGCTCAACCAGTCGCTGGAGAAGGCGAACCGGATCCTGGACTTCATCGAGTTCGGCGAGCTGATGTGCCTGGACGCGCTGCACCGCGCCGAGTCCTGCGGCGGCCACTTCCGGGAGGAGAGCCAGACGCCGGACGGTGAGGCGCTGCGCGACGACGACGGCTTCGCCTACGCGGCCGCCTGGGAGTTCACCGGCGTCGGCAGCCCGCCCGTGCTGCACAAGGAAGCCCTCGAGTTCGACGAAGTGCACCTCGCCCAGCGGAGCTACGCATGAAACTCACCCTGCGCATCTGGCGGCAGAGCGGTCCCGACGCGAAGGGCACGCTCGTCGACTACGTGCTGGACGACGTCAGCCCCGAGATGTCGTTCCTGGAGATGCTCGACGTCCTCAACGAGAAGCTCATCCTCGACGGGGACATCCCGGTCACCTTCGACCACGACTGCCGCGAGGGCATCTGCGGCGCCTGCGGCATGGTGGTCAACGGCGCGCCGCACGGTCCGCAGACCCTGACCACCACCTGCCAGCTGCACATGCGCACGTTCTCCGACGGCGACACCATCGTCATCGAGCCGTGGCGGTCGGCGGCGTTCCCGGTGGTCAAGGACCTGATGGTGGACCGGTCGGCGTTCGACCGGATCATCCAGGCAGGCGGCTACGTCAGCGTCACCACCGGCAGCGCGCCCGAGGCGAACACCCAGCTGGTGCCGAAGCCGGACGCGGACCTCGCATTCGAGAACGCCGAGTGCATCGGCTGCGGCGCCTGCGTCGCCGCCTGCCCCAACGGCTCGTCGATGCTGTTCGTCTCGGCCAAGGTCTCGCACCTCAACGTGCTGCCGCAGGGCCAGCCGGAGCGTGAGTCCCGGGTCGTGAGCATGGTCGAGCAGATGGACGTCGAGGGCTTCGGCGGCTGCACCAACACCGGAGAGTGCACCAACGCCTGCCCGAAGGGCATCCCGCAGGCGAGCATCGCCCGGCTCAACAAGGAGTACCTGCGCGCCTCGCTGGGGCGTCGCCGCTAGTACTCCCGCCAGTACCCGCGGCGGCGGCGGGCGCCCGGCCACCGGCCGCCCGCCGCCGCCCGCCGGAACGATCCGGTCACTCTCCGTCGGGTGGTCGGTGCGCTGTCTCCAGGTGGGGCAGCCCGCCAGCCCCCTGCGGGCACAGGGCACGACCGGGCTGTTCCCGTTTGGGACGTTTCACCGGCGGCTACAGTCGGTACAGTCGCGTTGTAGTCGTGTTGAGCGACTTACGAACGTCGAGCGAATTCATCCGTCGCCCATGGCCGCGCGAGCCGCTCCCACGGCCGCGCCCCCGGCGGCACCCTGCGGCTCGGAGGCTGGATCCCGCCAGTGGCGACTGCTCGGTCCGATGGGTCGCCCGGGGCCAGGGACGGGCGAGTCGCGCCTGACGCCGCGGCGGCGGGCCTGGCCGATGGTGCCGAGGCGGCCGGTGCCGCGCCCCCGCCCCCGGGCGGGGCAGCCCTCGCCCAGGAGCGGCTCTCGCCGCGGGCGCGGCTCGCGCGCCTGGCCGGCGGTCCCGAAGGGGAGCAGGAGCCGGCCGCGACGGCGGACGCCGAGACGCGGGAACGCCCCGTCGACGCGCCGGCCACGACCGCCCTCCCACGCCCGCGCCGCGGCCTAGCCCAGGGCGGCTCCAGGTCAGCGCGCGGCGCGTCCACCCGGCCGGACCTGCTCGCCAGGCCCGCCGCGGTCGCGGAGCCGGTCGCGGCCGATGCCCACGCTGCGGGCGCGGGCGCCGTCGCCGTCGCCGTCGCCACGGCTGGCGCCGAGGGTGTCGGCCTGGCCGACGAGCCTGCCCTCGCCGACGACGCGGGCGCGGCGCCCGAGGGCCCGGGYGCCGGGCCGGACCACGAAGCCGAGACCGGCGCTGGCGACGGCGGCGACGACTCGGACCTTCCGCCTGGGCTGAGCCCCCGCGGGCCGAACGACGAGCGCCGCCGCCGCGGGCTGTTCGGAGCGCTCTTCCTCGGGCTCGCGGCGATCGTGTCCTGCGCGTTGTTCCTCGTCATCGGTCTCGGCTACGGCGCGACGAAGTACTACGACTCGCGGGTGGACAGGACCGACCTGAGCGACGGCGACGTCGAGGGCACCCGCCCGCCGCGGGTCGCGCATGGCAACGAGGTCTGGCTCCTGGTCGGCTCGGACGTGCGGACCGGCTCGGACGCGGCCGAGGTCGGCGGCGCCCGCTCGGACACGATGATGATCGCCTACCTCGGGTCGAACGGGAAGACGACGCTGGTCTCCATCCCGCGTGACCTGAAGGTGACCATCCCGGCCTACACCGACTCCAAGGGCAAGCGCCACTCCGCGCGCAAGGACCGGGTCAACACGGCGTTCAACCTCGGCGGGCCCGCGCTGCTGCTGCGCACCCTGGAGAACATCAGCGACCTGCGGATCGACCACTTCGCGGAGATCGACTTCAACGGCTTCCGGCAGATGAGCACCGTGCTCGGTGGCGTCGAGGTCTGCCTGGTCAAGGACCGCTTCAGTGAGTACGTGTCCGAGAACGGCCACCGGTCGACCAACCTCAACGACCCGATGTCCGGGTTCGTCGGCCAGGAGGGGACGAACGTGCTGACGGGCGACAACGCCCTCGCCTTCGTCCGCCAGCGGCACGGCTTCGCCAACGGCGACTACTCCCGGATCCAGCGCCAGCAGGCCTTCCTCGCCGCCGTCTTCCGCAAGGCCAAGAGCACCGGCCTGCTCACCAGCCCGGGCAAGGTCACCGGCCTCCTGAACGCCGTCACCAGCTCGATGGTGGTCGACTCGGAGACCGATCTGACGGATCTGAGGGCGCTGGCCGAGCGGATGCAGGGACTGAGCACCGGCCAGGTGCAGTTCACGACGATCCCGCTGTCCGGCGCGACCGGAGGCAACGGGCAGGCCTACTACGCGCTCTACGACCCCGCGATGGTGCGCGGCTTCTTCCATCAGATCGTCGCCGAGAGCGACACCGCCGCGGGCGGCGAGCCACCGACCCCGACTCCCGCCGCCAGCCCGACGCTGGCTCCGAGCCAGGTCCAGGTGACCGTCCTGAACGGCAGCCGCAAGGCCGGGGCGGCCTCGACGGTGGCGAGCAAGCTGCGCGCGGCCGGGTATCAGGTGGTCAAGGTCGACACCGCCGACAGCCGGGACCTGGCCCGCACCGAGATCCGTTATCCCGCGGCCGACGCCGCCGCCGGCAGCCGGCTGCTCGCGGACATCCCCGGCGCTCAGGCCGTGCCGGCCGAGCTCCCGGCGAGCGCGGCCGCGAGTGCCACGGCCGACACGAGCGCGGGCGGGGCCGCCGCCGGCGGGATCACCCTGGTCGTCGGGCAGGACATCGCCGACGGCGACACGACCGTCATCGCCGCCGCGACGGGCGGGTCGTCCAGCGGCGCCACGGCGGCGCCCACGCCGTACTACACCCAGGCGCCGGTCTCGGCCACCGGGCGCTGCATCAAGTAGTGGGCCGGCTCGGGCCGACGCGCCGATGGCCGGTCCGCGCGCCGGGTCCTGGCGTACCTTGTGGTCGCGCACCTACGGCGCAGTCCTGGGGTCCCGAGACCCGTTCCAGGTCGCCATTCCGGGTGTCAGCGGGAGGAGTCCGCGATGGCCGACGTTCCCGACGCGCTGTCCGCCGAGCAGATCGCCGAAGGGCTGCGGGGGCTGCCCGCCTGGTCGCTGGTGGACGGGGCGATCCGCCGCACGGTGACGGCGCCGACCTTCCTCGCCGGCGTCGAGCTGGTCCRGCAGGTCGCCGAGGTGGCCGAGGGCATGAACCACCACCCGGACATCGACATCCGTTGGCGGCGGGTCACGTTCGCGCTCGCGACCCATGACGCCGGCGGCGTCACCTTCCTCGACCTGGAGCAGGCCCGGCTGATCGACGGTCTCGTCGACGAGCTGACCGCCGCCGACGGCGCCTCCTGACGATTCCATCGCTACGCCCCGTCTCGGGGAGGGCGAGGATTCGACCGGGCGATTCGCCGCCGGCCAAGGGATCGCTGGTGGACGAACGGTGATGCCCGTCGGTCATGGCCGACGGTGGACTCTTCGTTGCCGCTTTGTGTGCCAGGTTCTTCACTTTGGGTGAGGAATCTGTTGGCTACGTGGTCGACTAACGACGCTTCGTGTTGGCCGCCAGATCGCCTCTTCGCGTTTCTGTTAACTCCGGGTGACGTCCTCGAATCGCCGTCCACCGCACCCGGGTGCGCACCGCATGTGCCGCTACTGTGAACCGTCTGTGCGGAACCTCTGCGCACAGAATCAACTCAATGAAATGGGCTGGCCGGGGGCGGCCGATCGGGCTGACGGCTGGCGACTGGAAGAGCGGCGCGTGGGGGCGAATATGCGCGAACCAGGGGAGGGGCCCGCCGGGCAAAATGCGGCTCGAGATCAAATCTACACGGATGTGGAATCCAACCAGTACTCCGCTGTAGATAACGGTCTTCGGGATCTGGGCCATGACGGTCTTCAGGATCTCGGCCGTATTGATAGTTCCTTGGGTGGTTCCTCTGGAGCCGGCTCGTCGGCATTCGTCGACATCGGTCTGGAGGATCTCGGTGACACCGGGGGCATTCCTGTGCCCTGGCCGGCCGCGCCGCCGCCGTCGGGCCCGCCGCCCTGGCCGGAGCCCGGCGGGAACCCGCGGCACCGGCACGCGGCACCGGCGGGCGCGATGACCGCGGCGGTGACGCGGCGGCGCGGTGGGCCGGGCGGGCGGCCCGACCGGCGGAGCACCTCCGCGGGCCAGGACGGTCGGACCAGCCAGGACGGTCGGACCAGCCAGGGCGCCCCGGCTGGTGACGTCGGCCGGGGCGGTGAGGCGCGGGGTGGCACCCGGCCAGGCGGCTACAACCCGGCGCTCGACGGGCTGCGCGCCATCGCGGTCCTGTGCGTGCTCTGCTACCACATGGCCGCACTCGGCGGTGGCTACCTCGGGGTGGACGTCTTCCTCGTACTCAGCGGTTTCCTGATCACCGGCCTGCTTCTCGCCGAGCGGGACCGGACGGGCGGCATCTCGCTGAAGGCGTTCTACGTCCGGCGTGCCTTCCGCCTGATGCCGGCGTACTACGCGTTCGTCGTGATCGGCGCCGTCCTGGTCGTGCTGCTCAAGACCCGCGCCGACCAGCTCGACTTTCTCGACAACGCCGTCACCTCCCTGCTCTACGTCAACGACTACTTCCGGGTGTTTCGGCCCGACTCCGGCGGTGCCTGGTTCGGGCATGTCTGGTCGCTGTCGCTGGAGGAGCAGTTCTACCTGCTGTGGCCGGTCGTGCTGGTCGCGATCTGCCGCCGCGAGGCGCTCGCCCGCCGGCTGCCCGCGATCCTGCTCGGCGGGGCGGTCGCCGTCGCCGTCTGGCGGGCCGCGCTGGCCGACCTCGGCACGTCCGGCAACCGGACCTACTTCGCGCTGGACACCCGGTCGGACAGCCTGCTGATCGGTTGCGCGCTCGCGGCCTGGCTGCGCGCGTCGCGGCTGGAAGCTCGGGCGCGCGGGTCACGCGCCGATGGCGCCCCGGGTGTCGCGACCGGCACCGCCGCTGGCACCGGCACCGCCGCTGGCACCGGGGAGCGGGTGCTCGCGCGGATCCTGGCCGCGCTGCCGGTCGCCGGGCCGCTCGCGCTGATCGCGCTCGCCGTGCTCGTGCTGACCGTGCCCGAGAACGGCGCACGTACGACGATCATGGATCGCGGTGGCTACACCGGAGTCGCGCTGCTCGCCGCCGCCCTGATCCTCGCGCTGGACCAGGGCCGGCCCGCGTGGCTCTTCCGGGCGATCGGGTGCGGCCCGCTCGCCTGGCTCGGCCGGATCTCCTACGGCTTCTACCTGTGGCACTTCCCCGTCACCGGGTTCGCGGGCGACAAGCTGGTGGCACGGCTCGGCCGAGGCCCGGCGACGGTGGTCGCCGGCCTGCTGGCGATCGGCCTCGCCGCGGCGTCGTACTACCTGCTCGAGCGGCCCGTCCAGCGCCGGCGGCCGAAATGGGCCTCCGGCCGGTCCGCTCCCGCCCAGGCGTCGGGGGCAGCGGTCCCGGCGGCCCGGTCGGCGCCCGTCGCCGCACCCGCCGGTGAGACGACCCTGCGCCTGCCGGGGGCTGTCTCCCTCGGCCGTGAGACCACCCTGCGCCTGCGCTTCCCACGGCGTGGAAGTGGCGGCCAGGCGCGGTAGCCGTAGCGCTGGGTGACGGTGTGGGCGCGGTTGGCGGGTGAGTCCACCCACATCCGCGCCCGCACCCGTTCCTGCGTCGCCACAGGCCGGGAGCATGGTCGTCCGTGTCCGCCCTTGTCGTCCTGCTGGCGGGCCTCGCGGCGGGGGTCGCCTGCCGACGCACGGGGAAGGTCGGGGCGGACGCGCAGCACGCCGTCACGTTCTGGGTGCTCAACATCGCGCTGCCCGCGCTCGCGCTGCGGGTGATGCACGAGGTCCACTTCCCCGGCAGCATCGTCGCCGTCGTCGCCGTCCCCTACCTGCTGTTCGCCCTCACGGTCGCCCTGTACCTGCTCCTCGCCCGGCCGCTGCGACTGGGCCGAGAGGTGGTCTACGCGCTCATCGCCACGACGGCCGTGGCGAACACGTCCTTCGTCGGCATCCCGATGGTGACCGCGTTCTTCGGCGCGGACGACGTGCCGATCGCCGTGATCGTCGACCAGCTCGGCTCGTTCGTCCTGCTCAACACCGTCGTGACCACGCTGGTCGCTGTCGCCGCGGCGGACGGGGCCCGGGTGGTGCCGCGCGAGATCGCCCGCCGGATCCTGACCGCGCCACCGCTGCTCGCCCTGGTCACCGGGCTCGCGCTGCGGCCCGTCGGCTACCCGGGCTGGCTGACCGAGGTGCTCACCCGGCTGGGCGACACGCTCACCCCGCTGGCGCTGTTCGCGATCGGCCTGCAGCTGGAGGTGAGCGCCGCCCGGCGGTGGCGGCGCGAGCTGGCCGTCGGCCTCACGGTGAAGCTGCTGGTCGCGCCGGCCGTGGTGATAGCGGGCTACGCGCTGTTCGGCGCCCTGGGTGACCGGGCGCTGCAGGTGGCCCTGTTCGAGGCCACGATGCCGCCGATGGTCGCCGCCGCGCTGATGGCGTCCCGGCACGACCTGGCGACGCCGCTGCCGAGCATGCTCGTCGGCGTCGGCGTCCCCGCCTCGATCCTCACCTGCGCCGGCTGGTCCTTCCTGTTGCACCTGTAGCTGCGCCTGTAGGCGCCTTCCGAGCCTGTGCGTGCTCGGCTCCCCGCGGCTCGGCGGGACCGGGCCTGAACGGCGGACGAGCGGGAGGTGACATCTTGGTCCGCTCTGTCCATCGACCCCCCACGATGGTAAAAATGGCGCCCGCTGCTCCGCCTACGGCGCTCCAAGCCGGGCGGTGACGGCGAGTCCGGCCGGTCATCGGGTCGCCGGACCTCAGGTGAGGAGGATGCGGCGATGGTCGGTGGATGGCGGGCTCTGGCGCGCACGGGGCTGGCGGCCGGGGCCGCGGGCGTGCTGTTCGTCGGCGCAGCGGCCTGTGGCGGCGGAGGCGATGACGATGCGCCCATCGCGGCGACGAGCGCCCCCGCGGTGGCGACCAGCGCCGCGCCCGCGCCCCTCACCATTCTGGTGACCAACGACGACGGTGTCGGCGCCGCCGGCATCGACGCCGTCGCGAAGGCCCTAGCCGCGTTGYCCGCGGTGACGGTGACGATCGTCGCGCCCGCCACCAACCAGAGCGGGACGGGCGGCAAGACGTCGCCCCAGCCGCCGGCGCACCATGACGCGACCACGGCCAGCGGCACCGCCGCGACCGCCGTCGACGGCTTCCCCGCGGACAGCGTCAACGTCGCCCTCGACACCCTCGGGGTGAAGCCGAACCTGGTCGTCTCCGGCATCAACCAGGGCCAGAACCTCGGCCCGTTCGTCGATCTGTCCGGCACCGTCGGCGCCGCCAGGGCCGCCGCCAGCCGTGGCATCCCGTCGATCGCCTCGAGCATGGGCCTCGGGCCGACCTACGACTACACGCAGGGCGCCGACCTGGTGGTCGCCTGGGTGAAGGAGCACCGCGGTGAGTTCACCGGCACCGGCTCCGGCACGGCGCTGGACACCATCCCGAACCTGAACATCCCGAACTGCGGCACCGCCAAGATCCGTGGTGAGCGTGAGCTGGCCACCGAGCCGAAGGTGACGGACATGTCCACGGCCATCACGAACGGCCAGAACTGCTCGTCCACCGAGACCCCGGCCGACGAGGTCGCCGCCTTCAACGCCGGCTTCGCGACCCTCACCTCCATCCCCGTCAAGCCCGCGACCTGAGGTCCACCGGCCTGGACCCGTCCCGGCCTCTCCAGCGCCGTGTCCGCCGCGTCCGGGCAGCGGTTCGGGGCGGTGCGCTCAGCAGTGGCGGCGCAGGAAGGCGGCGGTGGCGGCGACCGCCTCGCTGACGTAGGGCTCCACGTCGTAGAGGTCGATGTGCGACGTGGTGTCGAGCCAGACGATCTCAGCAGTGCCAGTGCCAGTGCCAGTGCCGGCGCCGGCGCCGGCACTGGTGGCGGCGGCGGTTCGCCGGTGCATCTCGGCGGCCAGCTCGGGGGAGCAGTAGTCGTCGGCCCGGCCGTGCACGATGAGCAGCGGGACGCTCGCCAGCAGTGGGGCCGCGCTGAGAGCGTCCAGCGTCATCAGCGAGTGCAGCGAGCCCCGGGTGACCTCGTTGCGCCAGTGCGGCGACGCCGAGCGTGCGGTTCCGTAGTACGCATAGGGCTCCGGGCCGCCCATCGCCGCCTCACCGCCGTCGGGCGCGACCGCCGGCATCGGCTCGTCATAGCCGTCCAGGAACGACGTGAGCGCCGTCCGGTAGGCGGGCAGCCCCATGCGCTCGGCGAACCACGCCGGGCTGTTGTAGGCGCCGGCGATGCCGGCCACGGCTCGCAGCCGCGGGTCGGTCGCCGCCGCCCGGACGGCGTAGCCACCACCCAGGCACACGCCGACGACGGCGATCCGCTTCGCGTCGACCTCCGGCCGGCTGGCCAGCAGGTCCACGGCCGCCCGCAGGTCGGCCAGCTTGCCCTGGCTGTCCTCGTGGCCACGGCGTCCGCCGCTCTCGCCGAATCCCCGATGGTCGAACGCGAGCGTGGCGAATCCGGCGGCGGCGAGCCGATCGGCGTACCGGCCGACGACCTGTTCCTTCACCCCCGTGAACGGACCGGTCAGCACGACTCCAACGGCACGGTCTGCGCCGGCGCCGCCGGCGCCGCCGGCATCGCCGGCATCGCCGCCCGCGGCAGCGGCGGCGGGCAGGCGAAGCTCGCCGACGAGGGGGAGGCCCTCGCTGGCGAACTCGACGCGCTCGGCGTCGATGAGCTCGGTGTCGACGCGGGCGGTGTCGGTGGTCTCCGTGCTCGGGGCGGAACTCATCAGCGTCCTCGTCTACGCGGCCGGCGGAACCCGGCGCGAACTGCTGGGAAGCGGCGGTATGGATCAGCGGTGGGAGTCGCCGCGGCGTCACCGTAGGACGCGGCGGGTGGCGCGGGCCATACGGAACTTTCAAGTACCCATGGGCCGGGCTCGGTGGGACCAGGAGCGGCCGGACGTCGGTGGCGGCCGTGCGGCTTCTCGCCGGCGCGGCGCCCGCGCGATGCTGGAGCACGTCGAGCCCCAGATCCAAGGCGGAGGAGCGGTCAATGGCCCTCGTGGTCCCGGACGTGCTGGAGGAGTCCTGCGCGACCAGGCAGGCGCTGGAACGGCTCGCGGCGAAGTGGCGGGTGCTGGTCGTCTACGCCCTGCTCGCCGGGCCGCAGCGGCACGCCGAGCTGCGCCGCCGGCTGCCGGGCATCACCCAGAAGGTGCTGACCGAGACGCTGCGCGGGATGGAGTCGGACGGGCTGGTCGCCCGCACCGTGGTCCGGCAGGCCGCGCCCCAGCACGTCGAGTACGCCCTCACCGACCTCGGCCTGACCCTGCGTGAGCCGTTGGCCGCCATCTGCGCATGGGCGCTGGAACACCCGGCTTCCGCCCCCGCGCCGGCTCCCGCGCCGATTTCGGAGGCGGCGGCGGAGAAAACGCCGGCGGCGCGGAGCGGGGAGCCTCGGGCGCTCGCCCACGCGGCTGACGGTCCTGTCGACCGGGGCTAGGGTGGATTGGGCGCCAGGTCTTCGAGGGGATGGGACCAGGTTCTCGAGGGGATGGGACCAGGCGGGTCGCGCCGGACGGTCACCCTGGGGTGACGTCGAGCCCATTTGGCTGGACGTCCTAAAGTCGGTCTTCCTAACAGGGAAGATGGACGACCGGGCCAGGTCGGCATGAGCGCGGAAACCCGAGGCAGGGCGCGCGAGCGGAGGAGGACTCGTGGTGGACGGCGAGCAGGTCGAGTTGCCGGCGGTTGATCGTCTGGGGGTCGTCGGCTGTGGCCTGATGGGGTCCGGCATCGTCGAGATCGCCGCGCGGGCTGGCGTCGACGTGCTGGTACGCGAGGTCGACGCCGGCGCGGTGGAGGCCGGACGGTCGCGGGTCGCCACGTCGCTGGACCGGGCGGTCAAGCGGGGCAAGCTGTCCGCCGAGGACCGGGACGCGACCTGGGGCCGGGTGGCCTTCACGACCGACCTGGGTGACTTCGGCGACCGGCAGCTGGTGATCGAGGCGATCGCCGAGAACGAGCAGCTCAAGACCGAGATCTTCTCGACGCTCGACAAGGTCATCGCGACCCCTGAGGCCATCTTCGCGTCGAACACGTCGTCCATCCCGATCATGAAGCTGGGCATGGCGACGAGCCGGCCCGACCGGGTCATCGGGATCCACTTCTTCAACCCCGTGCCGGTGATGCCGCTCGTCGAGCTGGTCCCGTCGCTGCTGACCACCGAGGCCACGAAGGACAGCGCGCGGGCCTTCGTCACCGGCCTGCTCGGCAAGCAGGTGATCTCGTCGCAGGACCGGGCCGGCTTCGTGGTGAACGCGCTGCTCATCCCGTACCTGCTATCGGCGATCCGGATGTTTGAGTCCGGCTTCGCCTCGGCTGACGACATCGACAACGGCATGGTGCTCGGCTGCAGCCACCCGATGGGCCCGCTTCGGCTGTCCGACCTGATCGGCCTGGACACGGTCAAGGCCGTCGCCGAGTCGATGTACGACGAGTTCAAGGAGCCGCTGTACTCGTCGCCGCCGCTGCTCGCACGGATGGTGGACGCGGGTCTGCTTGGCAAGAAGAGCGGTCGCGGCTTCCACGACTACCGCGGCTAAGGCCAGGGCTGGCGCCGCGGGACGTGAGTCGCGGGGGCCGCCCGGGTGGCACGGCGAGCGCTTCATGAGCGAGGCAGGAAGAAGGCCAAAGGTGGACTCCGGTTTCGATCTGTACCGGCTGCCGGACGAGCACGTCGCGCTGCGCGAGGCGGTGCGTGACCTCGTCGAGTCCGAGATCGTTCCGCATGCGGCGGACGTCGACGAGCACGAGCGCTTCCCGCAGGAGGCGCTCGACGCGCTGAACCGGGCCGGGTTCGCCGCCGTGCACGTCCCGGCCGAGTACGGCGGCGAGGGTGCGGACTCGGTCGCGACCTGCATCGTGATCGAGGAGGTCGCCCGCGGCTGCGCGTCGAGCTCGCTGATCCCGGCGGTGAACAAGCTCGGCACCATGCCGATCCTGCTCGCCGGATCGGAGGAGCTGAAGAAGCAGGTGCTGCCGTCGGTCGCCGCCGGCGAGGCGATGGTCTCCTACGCCCTGTCCGAGCGGGAAGCCGGCTCGGACACCGCCTCGATGCGGGCACGCGCCACCCGCGACGGGTCGGACTGGATCCTTTCCGGCACCAAGTGCTGGATCACCAACGCCGGGATCTCGACCTGGTACACGGTGATGGTGGTGACCGATCCGGACGCGGCCCGCAAGGTCGACGGGATCTCGGCGTTCGTCGTGCACAAGGACGACCCGGGCTTCGAGGTCGGCTCCAAGGAACGCAAGCTCGGTATCAAGGGCTCGCCGACCCGGGAGATCCACTTCACCGACTGCCGGATCCCCGGCGACCGGATCATCGGCGCCCCCGGCACCGGCCTGCGCACCGCGCTGGCCACCCTCGACCACACCCGCCCGACGATCGGCGCGCAGGCGGTCGGCATCGCCCAGGGAGCGCTGGACGCGTCGATCGCCTACACGAAGGACCGCAAGCAGTTCGGCCGGCCGATCGCCGACAACCAGGCCGTGGCGTTCATGCTCGCGGACATGGCGATGCGGGTGGAGGCGGCGCGGCACATGGTCTACGTCGCCGCCGCCCGGGCCGAGCGCGGCGAGCCGAACCTCGGCTTCATCACCGCCGCCGCCAAATGCTTCGCCTCCGACACGGCGATGTCGGTGACCACCGACGCCGTCCAGCTCTTCGGCGGCGCCGGCTACACCCGCGACTTCCCCGTCGAACGGATGATGCGCGACGCCAAGATCACCCAGATCTACGAAGGCACCAACCAGATCCAGCGGGTAGTGATGGCCCGGCAGCTGCTGAAGGGCTGATTGGCGGGGCGTCTGTGCTGGTCAGAGGCCAAAATCACCGTAGGGGAGCTCGGCGGCTGGAGCGATCTCCGTGACGCTGGGTGTCCGGTCGTGGCCGGCTAGAGGTGGCTGTGAGCGGGTGTCTGTGGACTCGGCGTGGACTCGATCATTGTCGGGGGTGTCGTCGCTGAGCGTGGCTGCTGGGGCGTGGCCATCGGCTGGCCACGCCGACAGAGCCGCGTGGCGATCTGGGTCGATCGACGCGCCGCCGCGCGGCTCAGTACTGCTGATATGTCGGCGAGCGGGAACCCAGCGACGCCAGCACCCCGTAGACCGGGCGAGCGCGACCGGCAGTTCGTCCCTGCGGAGGTCGAGCCTGGCTATTGCTAGTCGTCGAGGAGGTGTGCGGCGGCTTTGGGGTCCATGAGGTTGGACCAGGCTTGTTCGGCGGGGAGCAGGTGGCGTTCAGGGAGGGCGTACTCGGGGAACCAGCCGTCGGGGGCGCAGCCGGGGACGCGGGCGAGGATCACCGCGGTGAGGTTGGCCGGGACGGAGCCGGTGATCCGGACGGCGACGTAGGTCTCGTGGCCGTGATCGGCGCGGATGAGGATGCCGAGGCGGAAGCCGGCGAGGTCGGCGGCGTGTTCGTGGCCGTCGCGTAGGGAGCCGCGGGTGAGGTCGCGGACGGTGGCGTCGAGGCGGAGTGCGAGCCGGGTGCCGGCTTCGAGGCGGTAGCGGTCCTCGTCGTCGGGTCCGGGGAGCAGGTGGTGGCTGTGGGTGTCGGTCGTGAGCGGTTTGTCGTGGTCGGCGTTAAAGCGCTGCCGAGCGGCGCGGGCCTGGGCGTGCAGGGCCGTGTAGAAGTCCTCGGATGAGCCGTCCTCGCGGATGCCGGCCGCGACCAGCCAAGCGTGGACCTCGGTGGCGTCATCGGAATAGGCCGCGCCACGCCAACGGCCGATCTTGACCTTGAACAGGACGACATCGTCGACGGCCCGGATCCGTTCATGCGGGGTGTCTGGATCCGCGAACTGCTCGGTCGCCTTGGCCAGGAGGGGATGGTCGACCTGGTCGAGCGGTGTGCTGGCCGGTGGGACGGGCAGGCGCAGATCCTCGCGGAGGCAGCGCAGGGTGGGTCGGACGGGCATCGGGGTCAGGTCTCCCAGTCTCCGGCGCCGCCGAGTTGCTCGATCCGCTCAGGGGATAGCCCGGTCAGCGCTGCGACGCTCGCCGAGAGGGAGCCGTCGAGGACCCTCATCGAGGCGACCATCCCCAGGCGGATCTCCTCGCGGCGCTGCTTCAGGTAGATCTGCACGGCCTCGGCGACGAGGTCCTTCTTCGACATACCAAGGAAGTGCGCCGCCTGCGAGATCAGCTCGTCCGTCGCCGGGTCGACCTTCAGCGGCGCCTGACGGCGCGGTCCCGCGGTCGTCATAACCGCTCACCTCCCGGCACCAGGGTACCTAAGTACCTCACGGAGTGCCAGTCGGGCAACGCTTCAGCCTGCACGTGCCTTGCATCCGCGGGCGGGACGAACCTTCGCAGCTGGATCAGCGTCCGCGACCAGCATTTGGCAGATTCAGCGCTGGGTCGCGAGGCGATGTTGAAGGTTGGCATGGCGGAATTCCCATGTTGCTCCGGCTTGTCGGAGAATTCCCCGCTTGTGGCTATCGGACAGGAAAGCCATCAGCCGGACGGGTAGATGGCCGCGCCAGGCCAACCACAGACAGGCGATACGGAACCGGGCCCACGCTGAGGCGAGTGGGATAGTGAGTCCGAATGCGAGCCCAACGGCAAGCCCGGCCGCAAGCCCGGTCGCAAGCCCGAACATGATCGCGAAGGCAATCCCAATCGCAAGCCCGAACACTATGCCGACTGTGAGCCCTAACGCGAACGCATTCGATCGGTCCTTGGCGAGTACGGATCGCGGGTCTGCGGATCGTGGGGTATCAATCGTTGTGTCGAGCCCGAGTCCAAATGCCAGCACAAACGCGATTTCGCCCGCGATTCCGAAAACGATTCCAAACGTGAGTCCGAGCTCTGTCTCGGCCCCAATTCCGAGCGCGATTCCCACCGCGACCCCGATTCCGAGTCCAACCGTGAGCAGGCCCCCGAGCCTGCCGCAAAGATCGACTAGTCGTGGGCGGTGTAGAAATATCCCTCTCGGAGTCATGCTGCGCCCCCTGGCTGCGAGCCCGAGGGGAACACTGAATGTTAGTCCAGTCGTGAATCCAAATGGGAATCCGAAGAGGAAGCCGTATTGGAGTCCACATACAKCGCCAAAGGCGAGCCCGAGCGCGAGCCCGAAGGCGGTGGTGGCTGTGAGGGAAATGTATGTTTTTGGTGTAGCGCGATGTATTTCCCACCAGGCGAGRCCGGTGGTGCGCTGGCGATGTTCGAGATGGCGGGCCAAGAATCTAAGGTAGTCGATGGCTTGGTCAGCTGACCACTGCCGTGCCTGCTCTGGGTGCGGTCGGTAGGCGGCGGGGACGAGTCCGTCAAGGAGGTGCTCCTCGATGGCGGCGCGAGTGGGAAAACGAGCCGCGTCGCACAGCTCGGCTGGGTCGGGAAGGCCGCTAGCGGCCTCGCATCGCGGGGGGTTGTAGATGGCGCGGGCCAGATTGGCCATCAGCGGCGTGGAGAGAGCCTCGGCAACTGGACACGCCGGACTGGTGGTCACGGCAGTGAGGACAGAGGCCCAGCGTTCAGGACCGTGGCCGCCAGCGGAGTCGATGAGATATGCAGCTGTCTGTGCGGGATCCAGCGGGCGCAGTCGGATCGCGACGGCGCCGTCGACATGGATAAGCCGGCCTCGGCCTGGGCGAATGGCATGACGAAATGCTTTTACTCGGCTGCTAAGCACGAGTGGCTGGCCGTCGGCGACGGCGGTGTTGATGGCGGCGATGACCCGATCGCGGCCAGTCGCGCGGACTTCGTCAAGACCGTCCAGTATTGGCAGGACCAGTCTGGCGTCGAGGAGGGCACGGGCGCGGCTGATCCTGGCGGCCGAGCGCGTTTCTAGCCACTGATTCTCACGAATGATCTGGGCTTCCAACCAGCGGGAGAACGTGTCCCGGTCGGGATCGAACGACGCGAGCGGAATGAGTAGCGGCACCGGTCCGCCCGGCATGCGCCGGTCGAGCAGGTCCAGGACGAGGCGGATGAGGAGCGTCGTCTTGCCTGTTCCAGGCTCGCCGAGCACGATCACCCGGCCGGTGGGCACTCGGGCCAACACCTGGACGAGTTCGCTCCCGACGCCGGCGAGTTGCGCTGGGCTCTCAGCCGGTTGTTCTGGCGGACGCCAGCCGACGCTGGCCCGGGCCCGCCGCTGCAGCAAGGCCCACGGCTGGGACAGGGATGTGCTGGCGGGCTCCCACGCGACGTCCAGCGTCGGCTGGTTGAGATCGCGTCGACCCGCCTCTGCTGACCACTGCCGTCGAGTCTGGTCGGCTAGTCGATCCGCCACGCCGGCAACCTCGGTGTCCGCGGCAGCGGCGTCCCGACGGTCGGCTCTGAAGGTCGCCCATGCCAAGGCCAGTCCTGGGGCTCCGACCAGCACCGCGACCGCCGTCGCCGCGACACCCTGCCCCGCCTGCCACGCGACGACTACCGCCACTGCCGAGCCGACCAGCAAGGCGAGCCCTGCTACGGCCTTTTCTACCCTCTCGCCTATCCGCACACCTTCATCATCAACATCGACGTGCTTGGCCGGCTTGGATTTGTCCTGGGCAAGCCGGCCGGTTGTGCTCATGGACGTGGCGCAGCGTGTAGCCGGAGACCGGCGCACGATGCGGACAATATTGCCGCATCGCTAACAAATATCGCCTAGGTAGCAGTACGCTCACGCTTCGGCGCAGACGGGCTGATTACCCCCTGGGCCAGGGGGGCGGGGGCATGGTCACGTTTGCGCCGGGGTGTGTGGTTGTTGCCCGGGATGAGGAATGGCTGGTCACGGCGGCGGAGCGGGCCGCCTGGGATGACTGGCGGCTGGACGTCGTCGGGCTGAGCGAGCTGGTTCGCGAGACAGCCGCAACGTTCTTCACCGCGCTCGACCGGGACATCACCGTGCTCGACCCGCGCAAGGCCGTGCTGCGGTCGGACGCGTCGCCGAAGCATCGCCGGACCCGGCTGTGGCTGGAGGCGACGCTGCGGCGCACGCCGATGCCGTTCGGCGACCCGGCGCTGACCGTGTCCGACGGGATGCTGGTCAACCGGCTGAACTACCAGCGTCAGGCGGTCGCGCACGCATTGGCGCCGGAGAACCTGCGCCCTCGGGTGCTGATCGCCGACGCGGTCGGGCTCGGGAAGACGCTGGAGATCGGCATGCTGTTGGCCGAGCTGACGAGGCGGGGACGCGCCGACCGGGTCCTGGTGGTCACTCCGCGCCATGTGCTGGAGCAGATGCAGCACGAGCTGTGGTGCCGGTTCGGCCTGCCGCTGGTCCGCCTGGACTCCGACGGGCTGCAGCGAGTCCGCCAGAAGCTGCCGGCGAACCGCAATCCGTTCACCTTCTACCGGCGGATCATCGTCTCGATCGACACGTTGAAGTCACCGCGGTACCGCTCGTTCCTGGAGAAGCACCGCTGGGACGTCGTCGTCATCGACGAGTCCCACAATCTGACCAATGTCGGCACGCTGAACAACGAGCTGGCCCGGGTGCTGGCGCCGAACGCCGAGGCGCTGATCCTCGCTTCGGCAACGCCGCACAACGGCAAGAAGGACTCGTTCGCCGAGCTGCTGCGACTGCTCGACCCGACGGCGGTCGGCCCGGACGGCGAGTATGACGTCCAGGACGTCACCCGGCTGTTCGTCCGCCGGCACCGCAACTCCCCGGAGGTCGCCGCGGAGGTCGGCGCCGACTGGGCGCCGCGGCCGGAACCGCTGGTCATCCCGGTGACCCCGTCGCCGGCCGAGGACGCGATCGCCACCGAGCTGTCGACGACGTGGCTCTATCCGCGCCCCGGCGCGACCTCCCCGGTGTCCGGCAAGGGAGCGGCACTGTTCCCTTGGACGTTGGCGAAGGCGTTCCTGTCGTCCCCGGCCGCGCTGCTGGAGACGACCGAAGGCAGGCTGAAGCGGATCAGCGCGCTGACCGACCGCGACACCGAACGGGAACGCCAAGCGCTCGAACGACTACGCGAGCTGGCGGAGACCGCCGTCAGCCGGCAGGGCACCAAGACCAACGGCAAGCTGACCGTTCTCGCGGACTATCTGCGCAAGGTGGGCGTCGGTGCGGGCTCGCCGACCCGGGCGGTGCTGTTCGCCGAGCGGGTCGCCACTCTCGGCTGGCTCGCGACCAACCTGGCGCCGCTGCTCGGCCTCACCCGTGACCAAATCGCCGTCATGCACGGCGCGCTGCCGGACATCGAGCAGGAACGCATCGTCGACGATTTCAAGACTGCCGCGAGCCCGATACGCGTCCTCATCACCGGCGATGTGGCCAGCGAGGGCGTCAACCTGCACGCCCAGTGCCACCACCTCGTGCACATCGACATCCCGTGGTCGCTCATACGCATAGAGCAGCGAAATGGCCGGATCGATCGCTACGGCCAGCAGTACCCGCCGCAGATCGCCGCGCTCGCGCTCACCCCGTCCGACGAGCACTTCAGCGGCGACGTCCGCGTGCTCGAAAAGCTGCTCGCCAAGGAGCATCTGGCGCACAGCACGCTCGGCGACGCGGCGACGCTGATGCACCTGCACTCGCCGAAGGCCGAAGAGGGTGCGATCCGCGACGCGCTGGCCCGCCACCGCGATCTCGACGACCTCATCCCCGACGCTGGCGCCGCGGCCGGTGACGACGACCTGATGGCGATGTTCGGCGACGAGTTCGACACCGACTTCGCCGCCGCTGCCGCGACCACCGAGCTGCCGCCACCGCCGCCGACCAGGGCGCGCGAATCGCTTTACCCGACCGACCTCGCGTTCTTGCAGGACGCCCTCGCCGAGGTCTACGACCAGCCGACGCGCCCGCCGACCGAGGAGCGGGGCGCCCCGCCGGGCAGCGGCGGCGTCGGCTGGACGGTGCACCAGGGCGCGGCGCTCGTCTCGCTGACCCCGCCGCGTGACCTGCGGACCCGCCTCGACGCGCTGCCCGCGTCGTACGTCACCGAGCGTGGCGTCCGTCAGCAGCTACTGCTGGCCACCGCGCCGGAGGTCGCGCTCGACAGCCTGCGCACCGCCCGCGAAGGCGCCGCCGCGCCGAAACGCCGCGGCCGGCCGGCGGCCAGGTCGACCAAGGGCGACACCGTCACCGTGCGCGAGGTGGTCCCACCCCATGGGTCGACCTGGCCGGAGGCGCACTTCCTCTCCCCGCTGCACCCCGTCCTCGACTGGGCCGCGGACAAGGTGTTGGCCGCATCCGGTCGTAACGAGGTGCCCCTCGTCCATGGAACGGTCGACATCCCGCGGGTGCTGGTCCTCGCGACGCTCATGAACCGGCGCGGCCAGGTCGTCACCCGTCAGCTGGTGTCCGTCGAGTTCCCGACCGGCAGCGCCGCGTTGCCGTTCGCACAAGTGGTCGACGGCCTGGAACTATTCGAAAGCACGGGCCTGACCGACCAGGCACCGGTCAACCCAGGTGCCGCGACCGTCACCCCCGAACTGGCGGCGTTGGTACCTGCCGCGCTCGACGCGGCGTCCGCCGCGCTCGACCTCGCCGAGCAGACCCAGCACGCCGACCTCGACCGCCGGCTGCAGGCGTGGTCCGGCCGGCAGGGGCGGTGGCGGGCGCAGGCCGCGCAGCTCGAACTGGAGCTCACCGGCGCCGCGCGGGCCAAGGTCCGCCGCCTCGCCCGCCGGGTCAGCCTGGAAGAAGAGATCGCGCTGTCCCTGAAGGCGAGTCAGCGGCTGCTACGCCCCCTGGCCGTCGTCATCCCCATGCCCCTGGGAGAACCAAACTGATGCCCAGCTTCGACGCCATCGTCGTCGGCGAGTCCTGGATCTCGGAGCACTACCTCACCTCGGACGGGCGCGGCGGCACCTTCCTCGCCGAGGTCCTCGCCCTGCGGGACCGCTGGGACGAGACCGAGGCGGCCGGCCATCCGAGTGCCCGGTCGGCGCTGCGCGACGCGGCGACGACACTCGCCCGCCGGTTCGGCGCGCTGGGCGAGGACCCGTCCGACGACTCGGTCCGCGAGACCCATCGCGAGGTCCGGCGCGCGTTACTGCTGGATCGCAATCCGGTCTCCTGGAAGTCGGACCGGTCCGGCGACGAGGTGCGACTACCTACCGCCGTCGTCCACCCGTCGGCGACCGGAACCGCGCTGCTCGTCGTCGAGGCCCGGCCTGTCTCCGCCGTCGAAGAGCTCCTCGACGCGGCGAGCGGGCTGCTATTCGACCCGGCGACGGTGGACGGCAAGCCCCAGGACGCACTGGCGAAGACCGTTTCGACGATCTTCCTGACCGACGACGCGCCACCGTTCGTGCTCGTCCAGGCCGGCCGCTGGCTGATGCTCGCCGAACGGGCCCGCTGGGCCGAGGGCCGCTGGCTCGCCGTCGACCTCGGCGTCGTCGCCGACCGGCGCGACACGAAACGCGCCGGCGAGCTGGAGCACGCCGCCGCGATGCTCGGCCCCGACCTGCTGCTGCCCGCCGACGACGGCCAGGCGCCGTGGCTCGGCCTGCTGGAGAAGTCCGTCCAGCACACCGTCGGCGTCTCCGCCGGGCTGCGGACCGGCGTGCGGCTGTCGATCTCGATCCTCGCGAACGACGTGGTCGCCCGGCGGGCCGCCCGCGGCCTGCCGGTGCTGGGCGTGCCCGGCCTCGGCCGCGATCTTGCCCGCCAGGCGCTGCGCTTCCTCTACCGGATCCTCTTCCTGCTCTACGCCGAGGCGTCGCCGCAGTTGGAGGTGCTGCCCGTCGGCGCGCCCGAGTATCAGGCGGGCTACGGCCTCGACCGGCTGCGCGACGTGATCCTCACCGACCTGTCCAGCGACCGCTCCCGCAACGGCACCTACCTCTACGACTCGCTCGCGCTGCTGTTCCGCCTCGTCGAGGAGGGCTTCGACCCCCGCCGCGCCGCCGCGCGGAATGCCGCTGGCGGCGTTCCGCGGAACGCGGAGATCGACGGCCCGGTCGCCCGGCGCGTCGCGGGTGGCGGTGGCGTTCCGCGGAACGCGGAGATCAACAGTTCCGCGGCGCGGCACGCGGGCGGCGCCGCCGAGCGCGGCCCCGCCGGCGCCGGCAGCCTCCTCACCGGCGCCGACGAGCTGGCCGAGGACGACGGCGGCTACGACGCCGTGAGTGTCGGGGATCGGCTGGTGTTCCAGGCACTGCGGTCCGACCTGTTCGCGCCGGCCGCGACGGCGCTGATCGACGAGGTCGGGCTCGGGAACGAGGCGCTGCAGCAGGTGCTGGGCCATCTGCTGCTCACCCCGGTGAAGAAGAACGAGGACCGCGGCTTCATCTCCTACGGCGAGCTGGGCATCAACCAGCTCGGCGCGGTCTACGAGGGTCTGATGTCCTGGTCCGGCATGATCGCCGAGACCGACCTTTACGAGGTCGCGAAGGGCGGCGACCCGTCCGGCGGCACCTGGCTCGTCCCCGCCGACCGGGTCTGGGACGACAAAGTCCTCGCCGATTCCCTGGTCCGGGAGAAGGACGAGCAGACCGGCGAGCCGAAGCCGGTGCTGCACCGGMGCGGCTCGTTCGTGTTCCGCCTCGCCGGCCGGGAACGCCAGCAGTCCGCGTCCTACTACACGCCCGAGTCGCTGACCCGCTCCGTCRTTCACCACGCGCTCGCCGAACTGCTCGACCAGGACGGCGTGCAGACGAAGGCCGCCGACATTCTGCGGCTGACGATCTGCGAGCCAGCGCTCGGGTCTGGCGCATTCGCCATCGAGRCCGTCCGCCAGCTCGCCGCCGAATACCTGCGCCGCGCCCAGGACGAGGCCGGCGTCCGCATCCCGGCGGAGGACTACCCAGCCGAGCTGCAACGCGTGAAGGCCTACCTTGCGCTGCACCAGGTCTACGGCGTAGACCTCAACGCCACCGCCGTCGAGCTCGCCGAGGTGTCGCTGTGGCTCGACACCATGCAGGCCGGCCTCGCCGCCCCCTGGTTCGGCCTGCACCTGCGCCGCGGCAACAGCCTCATCGGCGCCCGCCGCGCCGTCTACGACCCTGGCCTGCTCAAGGCCAAGAAATGGCTCACGACGGTCCCCAAGGACGTCGGCCTGCACGACCCGACCGCGCCCGGCTTCGTTCCCTCCGTTGGCGAGGGCATCCACCACTTCCTCCTCCCCGCCGCCGGCTGGGGCGCCGTCATCGACACCCCCGAAGCGAAGACCTACGCCCCGGAGAAGCGCGAAGAGCTGCGGAAATGGCGTTCGGGCATTCTCAGCAGCCCGGACACTCATACCCGCGGGCGGCTCGGCAGACTGGCTCTCCGAGTAGAGGCGCTCTGGGACCTGACCCGCCGGCGGCTGCTCCTCGCCGAGGCGGGCATCCAGCGGGACACCGCGGTCTGGGGAGCGGACAGCACGGCCGACGAGCCGACGGCGCTCACCGGTATGGCGCGGGTCGTCGACGAGCAGCGCCGGGAAGAATGGACCGCCGCCGAGTCCGTGCGCCGGGAGGACGTCGAGGCGTTCCTGCGCGACGAGGACAACGCCTACCGGCGGCTTCGCCGGGTCATGGACGCCTGGTGCGCGCTCTGGTCGTGGCCGCTGACGACGACGACCGCGCCGCCGGACTGGCAAGCCTGGCTCGGCGGCCTGGAGGCCCTGCTCGGGGTGACCTCCGCGGACCGCCGGACGCTCGCCGCCGAGAAGGCCGGCCAGACCACCTTCACCGGCGACGTCTCCTGGCGCGACCTCGACGCCGCCGAAAGGCTCGACCTGGGATTCACGTTCTCACTGCCCGTCGACGAGGCGTTGGCCAAGTACCCCTGGCTGACGGTTGCCGCCGATATCGCTCAGACGCAGGGCTTCTTCCACTGGGAGCTGGAGTTCCCCCAGGTCTTCACCCGGGGCGGCTTCGACCTCCAGGTTGGAAACCCACCCTGGGTCCGCCCCGACTGGGACGAGGCCGGGGTGCTGGCAGAGTTCGACCCGTGGTGGGTTCTTGCTCCCGACGCATCGGAGCAGACGAAGATCGAGCGTCGCGAGTACACTTTTTCCTTGGCTGACGCCGCAACCTGGTATATAGATCAGCGGGCTGACCAGCAAGGCGCCAATGCGCACTTTGGCAGCGCAGTTGACCGACCGCGCCTGCATGGACTTCAGCCAGATCTGTATCGATGCTTCATGGACCAAACCTGGAGATCCGCCGCTTCGAATGGCGTCGTTTCCCTATTGCATCCCGAGTCGCACTATACAGAGTCTCGGGCGGCGGATCTTCGCCTGGAGTCCTACCGTCGGCTGCGCCGGCACTGGGGATTCCAGAACAGCATGAAAATCTTCTCGGAAATTAGCCACAAGCAGGGATTTGGGGTCCATGTCTACGGAAGGATGAGGGAGCCTTCGTTCTTCCATGCGGGATGGATCTACCAGCCTGACATTATCGACCGGTCCCTCGTGCACGACGGCTCTGGGCCGGAGCCTGGATTGCGGGACGAGGGCGGGCGCTGGGACACTCGACCGCATCGGGCACGAATTACATCCGTAGATACGAACGTTCTTCGGCAGTGGGCGGCCCTTCTCGAAGGTCCTGAGGCGTCGCCTGAAAGTACAAGAATGCTCTTCCCGGTCAACCGATCAAGCGCCGGCGTGCTAGGGCAGATGGCGCGGGCGCCACGCTTTGGGCGACTTGCCTATTCTTGGGTTCCGGGGTGGCACGAGACGGCGGACCGTCAACGCGGATGGTTCGAGCGTCGCCCATCGACCCCGCCATCGTGGGACGAAGCAATATTGCAAGGTCCACATCTAACCGTCGGCAATCCATTGTTCCAGCAKCCGAATCCGACCGCCCGCAATCAGATGGATTACAGCCTTCTAGATCTCGAGAAGATTGATGAGGGATTTATTTCGAAGTCAAATTATGTGCGCAGTCGACCAATGAAAGAATTTCGGGCTGCCTATCCCCAATGGAATTCTCACCCCAGTAGTGATGACTTTCGTCTGGCGTGGCGTCGAAGAGTCGATCCCGCTACCGTTCGCAGCCTTCATTCGGCGATCCTTCCGCCTGGGCCCACGCACATGAATCAGATCCATACTCTCACCGTGGGCCATAATCTTGATCTCGTAGTCGCGGCTGGATTCTGGAGTGCGCTAACGTCCGACTTCTTTATCAAGGCTGCTGGGATCGCGGACGTCACGGTCGGTGTCTTCAGTAAGCTGCCACACATTCGGCAACATGTGTTGGAGTCGCGGCTTGCCTTGCGGACGCTGCGGTTGAACTGCCTGGTCCGAGACTATGCGCCGCTGTGGCTGGAGCTTTTTTCGCCGGATTGGACGATCGACGCGTGGGCATTAGGAGTTGGCGTTGACTACCGGGACCGGCCAGAGATTGGGGAGGTCGCTCCGGTCTGGGAGTGGGCGACGCCGCTGCGGCGGGCGGCGGATCGGCGGCAGGCCTTGGTGGAGATTGACGCGATCGTGGCCGTGATGCTCGGGCTGACGGCTGAGGAGCTGGTGACGGTCTACCGGACGCAGTTCCCGGTGCTCCAGCAGTACGAGCGCAAGGCCCGGTACGACAGCTTCGGACGGGAGCTGCCGGCCGAACTCGCGAAGGAGCTGGACAAGCAGCGTTCGCTCGGCCGGGCGGTGCACACGCTCCAAGGGCCGACGCGGACCTATGTCGGCCCGTTCTTCACCGTCGACCGCGAACGGGACCTGCGCCTGGCGCACGAGCATTTCTCCCGGATCACGGCCGAACGGCAGCGGGCGGCCACGGAGGAGCCTCCGTCGAGGATCCCCGATGCTCGCACCGGACCGGCGGCCGGGGGCGCTTCGGCATGAGCGGCCCGTTGCTGCCCTCGCTCCAGGCAGCGGATCTGCGCCGCGCGTTGACGGACTACCTGTCGACGACGTTCGCGCTGACCGACGACGACGTCCGCGCGGCGCTGACCGACTTCCTGACCGACCCGGACGCCGGCATCTTCCGCGGCCCGTATGCTCGCCTGCGGCTGCCGTTCCGCCCGGCGGACGGCGCGTGGACGGTCGCGCTGGACTGGTGGCAGCAGGACTTCACCCCGTACGTCCACCAGGCGCAGGCGTTCGAGCGGCTGTCGTCGAAACACGCGAAACCGCGTCCGACGCTGGTCACGACCGGCACCGGCTCGGGTAAGACCGAGGCGTTCCTGATCCCGATTCTCGACCACGCCCTGCGGATGCGCCAGCAGGGCCAGCGTGGGCTGAAGGCGCTGCTGCTCTACCCGATGAACGCCCTGGCGAACGACCAGGCGGGCCGGCTCGCGAAACTGCTGACCGGCGACGAACGCCTCAAGAGCCTGACCGCCGGGCTCTATACCGGAGACGACAAGCCGCAGCGCACCCAGGTGACGTCAGCGGGGTTGATCACGTCGCGCGAGGTGCTGCGCTCGGACCCGCCGGACCTGCTGCTGACGAACTACAAGATGCTCGACCAGCTGCTGCTGCGGGCGAACGACCGCGGCCTGTGGGCCGGCGCCGAGGAGTCGCTGACCTACCTCGTGCTCGACGAGTTCCACACCTACGACGGCGCGCAGGGCACCGATGTGGCGATGCTGCTGCGCCGCCTCGGCTCGATGCTCGGCGTCGCCCGCGACGGCGCCCCGCTCGGCGATGTCGTGCCGGTGGCGACGTCGGCGACGCTCGGCGGTGGCGACGAGGCGTCGTTCGCGGCGATGCGGACGTTCGCCGAGACGGTGTTCGGCTGCCCGTTCGACGCGGAGGCCGTCGTCGTCGAGGACCGGATGTCGCCCGCCGAGTGGCAGGCGGCGACGGCCGGCACCGCGCCGGGGATCGCGGCCCGGCCGGTCGCGTCGGCGGCGCTGCTGGCGGCCGCGGTCCGCGCGGCGACCACCGGCGGCCCGGATGCCGTGGCGCACGCGCTGCTCGCGGAGCTGTTCGTCCGGGAGAGCGACGGCGAGAGCCTGTCGGCGGCGGACATCCGAAGGCTGCGCGGCCGGGGCCGGCTACCGGCGCTGCTGGCCGCCCACCCGCTCGTCGAACGTCTGCTGCCGGCGGCGCTGCGGCCGGCCCCGCCGCGGGTGCTGGCCGCCGCGGTCCTGCCGGACGACGCGAGCCCTGGCCGGGCCGACGGCGTGCTCGTCGTCGAGGCGCTCCTCGGCCTGCTCTCGGCGGCCCGCGCCGACGCTGCCCGTGGCGACGCGGCCGGCGACGCCGGCCGGCGGCTGCTCGGCGTGGACGCGCAGCTGTGGATCCGAGAGGTGACGCGGGTTGACCGGCGGGTCGGCGCGGTGCCGGCGTTTCGCTGGTCCGACGACGGCGCGCACGCCGACGCGGAGCTGTTCCTGCCGGCGCTGTACTGCCGGCACTGCGGCCGCTCGGGTTGGGGGGCGCTGCGCTCGGTGCTCGGCCGGTCCGTCGAGGTGTCCGACGCGTCGATCCGCAAGGCGTCCCGCGCGGGGGACCAGCGGTTCCGGGCCTTTCTGCACGCCCCGGGCGAAGCAGCGTCGCTCGCCGATGACGACGCGGCGCCCGTCGAAGGCCTCCTTTGGCTGGACGTGGCGAGCCTCCAGCTCCTCGGCACCCCGCCGGCCGAGGGCGGAGCCGACGAATCGGTATCTGTACCGGTGCTCGTCGACTGGGATGACGACGCCGCGGCCCGCGACCAGACCTGCCCGTCCTGCCAGCAGCCCGACGGCATCCGGTTCCTCGGCACCGGCGTGTCGACGCTGACGTCGGTCAGCCTGTCGGCGCTGTTCGGCTCGACGCACTTGGACCGGGCAGAGAAGAAGAGCCTGCTGTTCACCGACTCGGTGCAGGACGCCGCCTACATGGCCGGCTTCGTGCAGGCCCGCTCGCACGCGCTCAGCCTGCGTGCCGCGCTGTTCGAGACGATCGACGCCCAGGGGCCGCTGGCGCTGGCCGACCTGCCCCGGGAGGCGATGAACCGGGCCGGCGACGACCCCGTCCGCCGCTACCGGCTCGTCCCGCCCGCGGTGGCCGACTGGGCGGCCTTCCACCGCTACTGGCATCCCGCCGGCAACGCCCGCGACCGCGCCGGCGCCCGGCGGGCGGTCGAACGCCGGCTGCTGTTCGACGCGGCCCTGGAGTTCGGCCTCAACGCCCGGACCGGCCGCACCCTGGAACTCACCGGCGCTGTCGTCGCCGAGGTCGACACCGACTCCACACGGGCGCTGCGCAACGTCGGCCGCCGGGCGATCACGAAGGCCCGGGAGCAGCAGAGCCTTGCCCAGGACATCGACGACGCGCTCGGCGCCACCCTCGACGACGCGCGCCTCGCCGGTTGGGTTCGCGGCGTGCTCGAACGGGTTCGCACCCAGGGCGGGATCGCGCACCACTGGCTTGACCGGTACGTCGACGACGACGGCAACCGCTGGTTCCTCACCGGGGGCCGCGGGGGCGCCCGCAACGAGGGCCTGCCCGCGTTCCCGCCAGGCCGGCCCGCGCCCGCGTTCCCGACGACGGCGGCCCGCGCCGACCGGCTCGCCGCCGTCACCAGCACCCGGGCCTGGTACGCCCGCTGGTCGGCCCGGCAGCTGCGGCTGACGAACAGGGACGGCGGCCTAGTCGCGCGGGCGCTGCTGGAGGAGGCGGCCGCGGTTGGCTGGCTGCGGACGCGGCGGACGAACTCCGGAGCGACTGTGTTCGCCCTCGACCCGGAGCGGATCACCCTCGCCACCACGGACGACGCGGGCCTGGCCAACGGGTCGCTGGCGCTGCGCTGCGACGTCTGCCAGACCGTCACCCCCGGCCGGCGCCAGACCATCGACGACCTCGACGGCGCCGCCTGCCTGCGCCAGCTCTGCCCCGGGACGCTGCGCCGCGCGCCCCGCGGCGACGACTACTACCGCGCCCTCTACAGCAGCGGCGACATGCGCCGGGTCGTCGCCCACGAGCACACCTCGCTGCTGCCCGACAAGGTCCGCCTCGACGTCGAGACCGCCTTCCGCGAGGGCACCGGGCCCGCGGTGCCGAACGTGCTCACCGCGACGCCGACGCTGGAGCTCGGCATCGACATCGGCGATCTTTCCACGGTGCTGCTCGGCTCGCTGCCCCGATCCGTCGCGTCCTACCTGCAACGGGTCGGCCGGGCCGGCCGGCTCACCGGCAACGCACTGATCCTGGCCTACGTCCCCGGCCAGGCCCGCAACTCCGCGCTGCTCGACGACCCGCTGGCGCTGCTCGACGGCGAGGTCCGCCCGCCGGCGACCTACCTCGACGCGATCGAGATCCTGCGCCGGCAGTACGTCGCCTGGCTCGTCGACCGGCGTGCGCGCGCCGGCGTGCCGGACCCGGCGAACGCCGCCGGGGTCTTCCCCGACGTCGACGCCGGCCCGGGTACCTGGCTCGGCGAGCTTCTCGACGACGCCACCGCGCACGCGGCGGACTACGTGGAGACATTCCTCGCCCTGTTCGGCGATCTGGTCCGTCCCGACACCGCCGACGACCTGCGCGGCTGGGCCGGCGCCGGCCTCGCCAACGGTGAGGCCGCGGGACTGGGCCGGCTGGTGCGCCATGCGGCCGTCGACTACCGGCGGGAGATCGACGAGCTGGGCCACCGGCACGCGGCGCTGAGCGAGCAGGTCCCGGGCCTGCGCGAGGCCGCCGCCCGGCCGACCGCCACCGACGAGGACCGGCTCGCCGCCCGGCTCGCCGGAGCCGAGCTGAAGTTCCTGGCGAAGCGCCGCCACGACCTCGGCGGCCAGTTCTGGGTCGCTGCGCTGGAGGAACGCGGCGTCCTGCCGAACTACACCCTCCTCGACGACACCGTCAGCCTCGACGTCACCCTGCGCTGGGTCGACCACGAGACCGCCGAGTACCGGGAGGAGGCCCGCGCCTACCAACGCGGCAGCGCCATCGCGCTCACCGAATGGGCACCCGGCTCCACCTTCTACGCACAGGGCCTCGCCGTCCGCATCGACGCCGTCGACGTCGGGCGCGACCTCGACGCGCTGGTGCAGACCTGGCGGCTGTGCTCCGCCTGCGGCTGGTCGCAGGCCTCTCGGAGCTCCGAGCCGTCGCCGCCGGTCCCGGCGAGCTGCCCGCGTTGCGGGCACACCGGCCTCGCGGACACGGGGCAGGCGCTTCCCGTCCTGCCCCTKGAACGGGTCTCCGCGCAGGTCTCGCGGGACAACGCGGCGATCTCCGACTCCCGTGACGAACGCGACCGGCTCGCGTTCACCGTCGTCCCGGCCGCCGACGTCGACCCCGACCAGGTCACCGACGCGTGGCAGCTGCGCGGCTACCCGTTCGGTGCCGAATACGTCCGCCAGATCGACATCCGCTGGGTCAACGCCGGCCGCGCCGTCGAGCAGGGCGCGCCCCGGGTGCTCGCCGGCGTCGAGGTCCGCGCCCCGCTGTTCACCGTCTGCCCCGGCTGCGGGGTCGTCCCCGCCGCCCAGCCGGGCGTGCGCGACCTGCCCGGCGCGCGGCACCGGGCCTGGTGCCAGTACCGCGCCGCGATCGCCGTTCCCTGGGCGGAACTCGCCCTCGGCCGGACCCTGCGGACCCAGGCCGTGCGGGTGCTGCTGCCGCCGCACGTCACCTACGACCATTTCGGCGTCCCGTCGCTGCGCGCCGCGCTGCTGCTCGGCCTGCGCGAGATCCTCGGCGGCAACCCTGACCACCTCGACCTGATCGAGGCGCACCTGCCGGTCGACGGCCAAGACCGCACCGCCCTGCTCCTGCACGACCGTGTTCCCGGCGGCACGGGCTACCTGGCCGACCTGGCCCGCCCCAGCCGGGTCCGGGAGATCCTCACCGCCGCGCTCGACGTCGTCGCCGCCTGCCCGTGCCGGGGCGAGGGGCTGCTCGCCTGCCCGCGCTGCCTCCTGCCGTTCACCAGGCAGGTCGAACGCACCTCCCGCGCCCGCGCCGAACAGGTGCTGCGCGAGCTGCTCGGCCTGCCGATCGCAGGCGTCGGCGCCAGCCCGGACGCCGATGACCAGGCCGGCCGTGGCTGGCATCCCGAACGCCTGCGTTCCATCGCCGACATTCCGCTGCCCTCGCTCGACAGCGCGCTCGAACTGCGGTTCCGGCGCGTGCTGACCGAGGCGCTGCGGGCCCGCGGCGCCGCCGTCCAGGAGATCCCGCAGCTCGTCGGCACCGAGGTCCGGTTCGGCGTCCCCGGCCAGGTCCACCGCCGCTGGACGCTGCGGCCCCAGGTCCACGCCCACGGCTCCCGGCCCGACTTCGAGCTGCTCTGCGAGGACCCGGCGATTCCGCGGGTCTACATCTTCGCTGACGGCCGGCTCTGGCACGCCAGCCCCGCGCACAACCGGCTCGCCGACGACGCGGCGAAGCGGGCGGTGCTGCGCTCCGCCGGCAACCGCGTCTGGGCGGTCACCGACGACGACGTCGCCACGTTCGAGGCGCTCGCCCGCGGCGACCACGCCCACCCCGCCGGCGCATCCTGGTACACCGAGGCGGTCCGCGGACGGCTCGCCGCACTGCGTCAGCAGCGCATCCCGGCCGGTTCGATGTCCGATGCGACGGCGACAGCCGACGCCGTCACGCAGCTTGTCGACTGGATCATGGATCCCAGGCCCGACGCCTGGCGGACCCTCGCCGAAGGACTGCCGTTCGCCCTGATCACCGCGCGACCGGTGCCCATCGGCGACCGAGCCGACCTGGCACCGATCGCCGCCGAGGTTCTCGGTGCCCGGCCTATTGCACCCGCGCCGCGTACCGCCGGCTCGCCGCAGTCGACCCCGAGCACCACGGGTCCCGGCCTTCTCGGCTGGAGCTGGCGGCACGGCCCGCTCGCGGTCGCCACCGCGGCCCGCGCGACCCAGCCCTACGACGTCGGATCGCTCATTGTCGTCGACGACCGCGACGACACCCTCAGCACCGACGAGGGCGCCGCCGCCTGGCGTGCGTGGCTCGCCCTGTCGAACATCCTCGGCCATGCCGCCGGCGCCCGGCCGCTGGCGCTCTCCCAGGCCCTCGCCCCGGCCCCCAAGGTGCCGGCACCGCCCATCGGGGCGAAGGGGAGCGCCGCCACCCCGGCGGCGCTGACCCCCGCCTGGCAGGCGCTCGTGGACACGGCCGCCGACGACGACGAACGGGCCCTGCTCGCCAGCCTCGCCGGCGCAGGCGTCCCGCTTCCCGAACAGGGCTATGAGACAGACGACGGCTACCCTCTCGATCTCGCCTGGCCCGACCGCCACGTTGCCGTCCTCATCACTCCCGACGCGCCTTTGGCCGCGACCCTGGCGGACGCCGGCTGGCAGGTCACCGGCCCCGATCTCGATCGCCTCGTTGACCTGCTGAACGCCGTGGAGCGTTGACATGGACGTCCTGCCTCGCCGCAAAGCCCGCCCGAGCCGTTCTCCTGAGGGATTCGGCACGCCGCCGCCTTGCCGAGATCGGCTCTGCGAGGCGCCGATGGTGGACGGGAGACGGGGGCGTAGATGAGCAACATCACGATGTCTCGGCAGTTCCGGAAGCGGCTCGACATCGACGGGTCGCTGAAGCAGCGGGCCTGGGACTTTCTGACGAAGCTGATGACCGACCCGACGAGCCCCGGGCTGCACATCGAGCCGATCAAGGGCTCCCGGGATCCGCGGGTGCGGACGGGCCGGGTCAACGACAACTTCCGGGCGGTCATGTTCCTCGTCGCCCAGCAGCCCGAACCACACTTCGTTCTGGCCGCCGTCGCCAAGCACGACGAGGCGAACGCGCTGGCCGAGCGGATCGTCCTGACCACCAACCCCGTCACCGGCATCCTTGAGGTCCACGAGGAGGCGTCGGCGGCACCGGTCCAGCCGCCGCCCGCGCCAGCCATCCGAGGCGCGGCCGCCGACCAGACGGCGGACCGCGACATCCTTCCGCCAGGCGGTGCGGAGCCGCCGCTGGCACGGTTCACCGCCATGGATCTGGAAGCCGTCGGACTGCCCGCTGAGCTAACGCGACGCGCGCTCGCCTGCGCTGATGAGGACGCGCTGATCGCCATTGCTGGGGATCAGCACGTTCCTTCGTGGCAGGCCGACGCCTTGCTGTCGCTGGCCACGGGCGCCTCGGTCGCCGAGGTCCTGGCACAGCTTCAGCCGGACGAGCCCGCCACGTCCGCACCGCCAGCGCGCAGCATCATGCAGAACGTCGTCATCGAGCACGCGGTCATCCAGAACGCCGTGATTCAGAACGCGGTCATCCAGAACGCCGCGGCCGGACCGGAGCCTGGCACGCGGCCGGCGAGCGACGCCGAGGTCGAAGCCGCGCTCGAACGCCCGGGCACGCTGATGGACTTCGTCCGGATCCAGACCGACGAGCAGCTGCGCCGCGTCCTCGACGGCACGTTCGCGGACTGGCGGGTTTTCCTGCATCCCGAACAGCGGCACTATGCCTACCTGCGGACCGGCGGTGCCTACCGGCTGACCGGCGGCGCCGGCACCGGAAAGACCGTCGTGGCACTACACCGGGCTCGCCACCTGGCCACCGCCGGGCGTGATCCGCGAGTCGTGCTGACGACCTTCACCCGCACGCTGGCCGACAACCTCGTGCGCGACCTGCGCGTTCTCGACCCGGCGGTCCCCCAGGTCCATCTCGGCCAGCCAGGCATCGCCGTTCGCGGGATCGACCAGCTGGCGTTGGAGATCCTCAGCAGCACCCCGCTGGAGATCCGGGCGAAGGCCGACAACGACCTGCTGTCCAGCGGCGCCATCCCCGAGCCGCTCACCGAGCGCGAGGAACGCGCGGCCTGGGCCGACGCCGCCCGCGTCGCCGGGCTGACCGGCGACCTCGGCCGCCCAAGCTTCCTGCTCGGCGAGTACCGGATGGTCATCCTCGCCCGCGACGTGACCACGCGGGCTGACTACGCGCGCGCTCCGCGTCCGGGGCGCGGCACGCGGCTCTCGCGGGCACAGCGGATGGCGATCTGGGATGCGGTGGAGGCCTACCGCCGCCAACTAGCCCTTGGTCATAAAGCCAGCTTCGCCGAGATCGCAGTACTCGCCGCCCGCTGCGCGGACACGGTCGCAGAAGCCCGTGGCACTCGCCCTGCCGATCATGTCGTTGTCGACGAGGCTCAGGACCTACACCCCGGCCACTGGCGCCTACTGCGCGCGCTCGTCGCCGAAGGCGGCGACGACCTGTTCATCGCCGAGGACTCCCATCAACGCATCTACGGCGAGAAGGTCGTCCTGTCGCGCTACGGCATCCAGGTCCGAGGCCGCAGCCGCCGGCTCACCCTGAACTACCGCACGACTGCGCAGAACCTGCGCCTAGCGGTCAGCATCCTCGGCGACGCGCCCGTCACCGACCTCGACGACGAGAGTGACAGCGTCGCCGGATACCGGTCAGCCATGTCCGGCCCGGCCCCGGTGCTCCGCGCCTGCACCGGCCTGACCGATGAACTCGACTTCGCCGCTGCCACGCTGCGCGCCTGGCTGAGCCTGCGCACCGACGCGGCCGCGGGCGATGACTCTGCCCTTGGGACCGCGGTCGAGCCTGGCAGTCTGGGGATCCTGACCCGTGGCGCAGCGCAGCGGGACACGGTCGCCCAGGGCCTGCGGGACCGGGGAATTCCTGTGCAGGTAGTCGCCGGTCAGGACAGCGGCCGCGCTGATGCCCCCCGTCTGATGACCATGCACCGCGCCAAGGGCCTCGAGTTCAGCCGAGTCATCCTCTTCGGCGTCGACCGCGACAACCTCCCCTCGGCCCAGGCGCTGGCGGGCGAGACAACCGACGAACGCGCCGACCGCGAGGCCCGCGAACGTTTCCTGCTCTATGTCGCCGCGTCTCGCGCCCGCGACGCCCTCGTCGTCCTTTGGACCGGCGCACCCTCACCGTTTCTGCCTCGCTAGCCCGTCGACACGCCGCCAGCTTGAGAACGTCAACCGGCCGCCAGTCGCAGTGGCAAACGAGCTAGCCAACCTCCGTGAGTGGGCCCAACGATCGGGCCCGGTGCCGGACCGCCCCAGCACTCCGACGAGTAGGAGTGCTGACCTCGTCCTGYAGTACCCGAGATTCGCGAACGGACTCGACCGGCGACGCGGCCCGAGAGCGGGCAGTCGCGGCGGGGGCCGGTCCGGGGCGTTCAGTTCCGGGCCGTATTATTTAGCGAAGCCAGAACGGGGGTCAGCATGGCTGGCAGGCGAATAGGTGGGCCCGACGGGGGAAGTGAACGGGCGGGTCGGCCGGGGGTCGCCGTCACTGTGACGGTGGCTGTAGCGGTAGCTGTCGGTGGGATCACCACGACGGGCACAGTCACGGCCAGCGGAACCGCGGGTGGCTCGTCGACTTCTGCAGACAGAGCTGGTCGAGGAAATTCACGGGGATCCGCGGAGCGTCCCACCCTGGAGATCAGCACGGAAGACCTCCAGTCTATCGAGACCAAACTCGCCCGTAGAGGCCTGCACGGCAATGGCCGACTGGAGCATGACGGTGCTACGTGCGCCGAGCACGCCTACGGTCTGGTACAGACGTTCTTCGAGCGACAGCCGTGCACGGATCTTTACCGAGCACAGCTTGAGCTGAAGAATCGGAAAGGCGACACGGTGCTCATCGCTATCTCCTGGGTAGAGATGCCTGACGAGGCCAGTGCGCAGGCATACAAGAAGCTCGTCGATGCACCTGGCACCGGGAACATCGTCGAGCTTTCCCGCGAGGGTGGGCGGTATCAAACAGTACGTTACACCGGTCTACATTATCATCCGGGCGGCCGTGGCACCATCGTCAGCAATGCTCAAGCCGAGCCTGTCGCCCGCGGATGGACCGGAATCGCTCTGCAATCAATCGTCAACGCGGCCGTGTGAATTTCTACCGGAACGAGCGCCTGCGGTCGGTGCCTTCACAATGCGGAGCGTCGCCCGGTCGAGCGAGGCGCGCGCCCCTTGGCGAATACTTCTGGGTGAGGCGCAGTCGGCTATAACAGTGCTCCGGGGTAATAGCCGCCCGGGCATCGGACGGGCATGGAGGTCAGGTCTCCCAGTCTCCGGCGCCGCCCAGGTGCTCGATCCGATCCGGGGAAAGCCCGGTCAGCGCCGAGACGCTCGCCGAGAGGTAACCGCCGAGGACCTGCATGGAGGCGATCATTCCTCGACCGATCTCCTCGCGGCGCTGCTCTACGTAGACCTTGACCGCTTCAGCGACGAGGTCCTTCTTCGACATGTCGAAGAAGTGCGCCGCCTGCGAGATCAGCTCATCGGTCGCCGGGTCGACCTTCAACGGCGCCTGACGGCTCGGTCCCATGACTGTCATGGCCTCCCCGCCTCCGGCAGCAGGGTACCGACGTACCTCAGGGCGGAGCAGGTCGAGGCAACCCTTCAGCCTGTGCGGTCCCGGCATCCTTGGGGTCACCGCGGGCGGCATCGTCAGCGCGCTCGTAGTTGAAGGCGTCGATCATCGGTGTGGGTTGACATGGCGGTGTTTCCGGCAGGCAACAGAGCGTGCACGGCGTCGCGCGCGAGGGCTGGGCTGCGCCGGCGGAGACGCCGATGCGGCTGCTGGAGGTCTGGCGTGTCCAGATACAGCGGGTAGTTATGTCCCGTCAGCTGCCGAAGAGTGAACAGGCGGCGCGTTTGTCGGGTCAGAGGCCGAAATCGTCGTCGGGAAGCTCGGTGACGGGAGCAGCGTCGGTGACGCTGGGTGTCCGGTCGCGGCCGGCTAGAGGCAGCTCTGGCCGGGTGTCTGTGGACTCGGCATGGACCCGATCATGATCAGCCGGGTCGTCGCTGAGCGTGGCCGCCGGGGTCTCCGGTGGCTCGGCGTCGTCCTGCTCGGCGGCGAACGAGGCGTCGATGAGGCGGAGGGCGCGCTGTTCCTCGCCGACGATGCACTTCGCGTAGACGGTGAGAAGGACTCGGACGCTGTGCCCGGCCCATTCGGCGACCTGGGTGGGCGRCACGCCGGCGTTCAGCCAGCGCGACACCGCGGCGTGCCGCAGGTCGTAGGGTCGGCGGGCGAGCGGCGATGCGGCCTCGGCCGGGGTGAGTGCCTGCTGGCGAGCCCTGCGCCAGATGGTGAGGTAGGTCGACATCCTGACGGGGMCGCCGGTCGTCGATCGGAAGATCCGGCCATCGGGCGTTGTGCCGAATTCCTCGATGTGCCGGCGTAGCAGAGCGACCAGGTTCGGGTGGAGCGGGACAGGCCGGACTTCGCCCTTCTCGCGGTGTTTGAGCTGGCGGGCCTGGCGGGGTTTGTCGGGCTCGTCGGACCAGCGCGGGGAGATCTCGGGGTTGTTGCGTTCGAGCGCGGCCTCGCCCCAGCCGGTCTTGGGAAGTACGAGCTGGTTGATGTTCAGCTCGTTGGTCTCGCCGGGCCTGGTCGCCGCGTAGTAGATGCAGGCGAACCAGGCTTCGAGGTCGGGGCGGATCTCGGCGACCGCGGCCAGCAGCCGTTGCGCCCGGCGGTAGTCGACAACAGCCCGCCGGTCGACGACGACGATCTTGCGCGGTGGGGTCCACTGGACGCTCGGCAGCGGGTTGGTCTCAAGATCGCCGCGGGTGACAGCGAAGCTCAGGGCCTGGCTGAAGTACATGCGTCGGGAGCTGATCGTATTCGGTGCGGCCTGTTTGCCGTCCTGGCGGTGCGACAGCGCCCGCAGCGCGGCTCGGAYGATGTCGGCGTTGGCGAGGTCGGCGACGGGTCGGCTGTGCGCTTCCATCCAGGCGAGCACGTTGGTCCACTGGGCCGGCGGTTCGTTCTCGACGAATCGGCCGTCCGGTCCCAGCGTGGTGCGTCTCCCGGTGAGGAACACCCAGCCGACCAGGGACTCGCGGACCAAATCGGCGAGCGAGGCCGGCGGCCGCTCGTCGAAAAGGGCAGGGGTGACGATGCCGAGCGTCGTGGCGATCGTGCGTCGAGTGCCTGGCGCCTGATGCTCGGCCCATTTCGCGTCGGCGAACTCGCGCGCCACCGTGAGCCACGTCCGCACCTGCGCCGGTACCGGCGCAGGCTTCGGCAGCGCTCGCCATTCCGAGAGCGGCAGGCCGGACTCGACGTCGAACGCTTCGCCCTTGCGGACCGAGGTCAGAATTTCGGCGCGCCGTGAGTCTGCAGCGAATTTCGACGCGAAGTTACGGGTGTTCGCGCTCGGCCGGCCGGCGACCTGCCACCGGACCTGCCAGCTTGTGCCCTTCTTCTGCGGGACCTCGCGGAGTGACCAGACCCGGACGTCGAAGGTCGTTCGGCGTTCCTCGTTGCTGGGGCTTGTCCCGACCGCGTCGCGGTTCATGGGGCGCTCGGGTCGCGGGTCAGGCGGTCGAGCCAGGCGTTCAGGTCGTCGCGGGCTACCCGGATCTGCCCGTTGGGCAGCTTGATGACCTTTGGACCGGTTCCCTTGGCCTGCCAGTCACGCCAGGTCGATCGGGGCAGCGGCGAGTCCGGACCGCCGAGCTCGGCGAGGACCTGGTCGAGGGTCAGTAGAACTCGCTGATCATTGCCTGTTGCTGATCGATCAGATCGTGGCGCCCTTGCGGGCCGGCCGGTACCGACGCCCGCGTTTGGCCGGATCGTGGTCATGGAAACGCACGTTCCGAATCGCTGTCATCGCCCCGGGCCTTCTGGACGCCATCGGGCACCGCATCGACGCCATTCGGCCCACCGCCGACGTCACCGCCACGATCACCGCGTCACCGGGGACTCACCCGAACGCCTGCGTGCACGAGCACGCCATCAGCGAGCACATCCCTGTCGGCGAGGCAATCGGGAGGCTTCAGCGATGCCCTTGGCGAGGACAGCAGGGATGTCGGGCTTCCGCACGCTGATGCCCCAGAACGCCGTGATGCCAGGAGAGGGCCAGCCACGGTGCCCGTGTTCGGCGGATCGAGCCCGGCGTAGGCGCGGCTGTGGACGACTCGGCGCCTCGGGCGATGTCCGTACATATCATCGACGAATGAACGAACGAATGGTCGAAGCGAGCCGGGAGGTATGCGCCTACCCGGGATGCGAGGAACCGGCGGCAGCACCGCCGGCGACGGGCGGGCCGGCGCCGCKGTACTGCGTGCGCGAGGATCACACGGCGCAGACCGCGTTCCGTGCCCGCCGGGCACGCAAGCCCGCCAGCGCTGCCCCGGCCGAGACAGCGGGACAGGCCGGCCGGCCGGCGAGCCTGGCCGCCGTGTCGCTGCGGGTCACGGTCGACCGTCTCGCGGAGTTGCTCGCCGAATTCGAGGCGGCAGCCGGTGCGGCCCGGGCACTGCTGGGGACCGCGACGGACCCGGAAGCGGTTGCCGCGGAACTCGCCGCGGTCCGCGCCGAGGCGCTCAAGACGGTCGCGGACGCCGAGGTCGCCCTGGCCGCCGAGCAGCAGGCCCGGCTCACCGCCGAGGACGCCGCGGCCGAGATGCAGGCCGAGCTCGAACGGGTCCGCGCGGACGCTGCGGACGCACGCCGGGAAGCCGCCGCCGCGACCGAGCGAGCCGCTCAGCAGACCCTCCGGGCGCAGGCCTCCGACGAACGCGCAGCCGAGGCGATGCGACGCGTGCAGCTCGCCGACGCCGACCGGGACGCCGCCTTCGCCGACCGCGATCAGGCCCAACGCACGGCAGAAGCGGCTGTTCACCGAGCCGAGATCGCCGAGACCGAGCGGGCGCACCTACAAACCGATCTCGATCGGACAACGGAGCGCATGACCGCCGCCGAAGCGAGCCGGGACAAGGCGAACCGGGCCCGTATGGATGCCGACCGGCAACTCCTCACGGCCCGGGAAGACGAAGCCGCCGCCCGCCAGGCCGGCGAACTCGCACAGCTACGGGCCGCCACCACCGAACAGCTCCTCGCCGCCGCCCGAGAAACCGCCGCCGCGCAGCAGGCCCGCGCCGATCAGGCCATCACCCTCCTCGACGCGGCACGCGCCGAAGCCCGCGACGCCATCGACCGCGCCGCACGGTCAGAGGCCACTCGCCAGACTGCCGAGCACGCACGCGACGATGCGCTGGCCAGCCTCGCCGCATACATCCAACGTCCCGAGCCACCAGCCGAGCAGGACTCCTGAGGATCTTGGCGTAGGTCTCCTGCCGGCGGGGCGGTCGCGGACGCGCACCTCGGAGCACACCGCGCCGGTCACCGGGCATGACACCGCTGAAAGCCGGCCGCTCCGGAACGCATCGCCGAAGGCATCGCGAGACACCAAGCCGGTCGCATCACCGGCCTATCAGGCCCGGCGGCTGGATAACTCTCGTCGCAGGATCACATGTCACCGTGCCTGTCGCGATGCGGTGTGATGCCCCTCAGGCGCCAGAGAGCCCGAGTTCGGCGCGCAGGGCGTCGACCGCGAGTCGGCGGTGGGAGACGAGATTCTTCTGCTCGCTGGACATCTCCGCAAAGGTCAGATCCCCGCCGGCGGGGATGAAGATCTCGTCGTAGCCGAAGCCGCCCGTGCCACGCCGTTCCGTGGCGAGCGTGCCCTGGAGGGTGCCGGTGACAACCCGGATGCCGTTCGCGTCGGCGTAGCCGAGGGCGGCGGTGACGGTCGCGGCCCGGTCAGCCAGGCCGGCGGCCATGTCGAGGATGCCCTGGGTACCGACTGAGCCGAGGAACCAGGCGACGAGCGCGCCGGGCAGGCCATTCCAGGCGTTCACCGTCAGGCCGGTGTCATCGACGAGTACGGGGCCGTGCACCTTGGCGTAGGCGTCGGCGACCTTCCGTTCGACGACGGCCGTAACGTCGAGGGACTGGATCTCGATCAGGTCCTGCTTGACGGCCTGCACGTCGATGCCCAGGAGGGTGGCGTACTCGGCGGCCTTGCCTTCGTTCCCTGTGATCAACAGGACGTTTTCGATCATCTGGCTATTCCTCTGGAGAAGTGGAGGCGGTGCCGAGATGAGACCGGCACGGAGCGAGGACACTTCGGACCTGGGGTTATCCGGCCGGCTGACAGCTTGACGGCTGGCGCGGACAGTCCGGCGTCGTCACGAGCCTGCCGTGGAGGCCTCCCGTGGCGTGGCGGGCCAGGTACGGGTCTCGTTGTGGGCTTCTTTCGCCCGGATGGCGTCGGTGAGGTCGATGCCGAGGCGGTTGGCGATCGAGCAGGCGAAGATGAGGACGTCGACGAGTTCCTCGTCGACGCTGCCGATCAGCTCGCCCGTCAAAGTGCGTTGCCCGTTGTTCTTGCGAACGGCGCGGGCGAGTTCGCCCGCCTCCTCCAGAAGGCGCCAGGTCTGCTCGTAGACGGATTGGTCGCTGAAACCTCGTTCGACTTCCATCGCGGCGACGTAGCGCTGCAGGTCGGCGAGGCTGGCCTCGGCGGCGAGGGGATGCACGCGCGTCCTTTTGTCCGTCTGGCGGTTAGGCAGCTGGTTTCAAGGTAGGCGGGCGAGTTGCCGTGGTCGTGAACGCCGACACATTCTATGTCTCGGCAGGTAAGAATTGCCGGGTGACGGAATATGCGGATATGGCTTCCGAGGTCGCCGAGGACTGGGATCGGTTCGCGAGGCTCAGTCGGCTTGTTGATCATTGGGACCGTCCCGGCTGGACACCGGGCCGCCGCTCCTACCACTGGATGCTGACCTTTGAAGAAGCCCCGGAGCTGCACGCCCTTGCGGCGCGCTGCCAGGAGCGGCTTCACCTGTCCGTTCTTGACCCGGTCCCGGCCGACGGGTTGCACCTCACGCTGCAACGCCTCGCGTTCACTGACCAGATCACCCTGGCTGACCTCGACGCGGCCGTCCTGGAGACACATCGGCGCCTCGCGTCCTTCTCTGCTTTCACGCTGACGGTCGGTCCACTGGCGGGGTCGCCGGGTGCCGTCCGTTTCAGCGTCCAGCCGTGGAAGCCAGTTATCGCGGTCCGCGAGGCTGTTCTCGACGTCACGGGCGTCGTACTCGGCCCTTCTCGGCTCGCCGCCGGGTCTGCCGGGTTTCGGCCACACATCGGCATCGCCTACAGCAACGGGGCCAACGAGGCCCAGCCGATCGTCTCCGAAGTAGCGAGGCTACGCCGCCTGCCCCCGGCGACGGTCCGAGTGGACGCTGTCGCGCTGGTTGAGCTACGCCGTGCAGGCAGGTCCTATCACTGGGACATCATCACCCGAGTTCCGCTCGCATTTAGTGGCCCGGATGGATAGGCCTACCGCTCAGCCTGCGGGCCTGCTGTCCGCCGATCCTGGCGAACGGCTCCCTCTTGGCCACCAGCTGAGAATCGTTGGGACTCAGGGCGTTCTGCTGAGTTAGATGGGCGAAGCGCCGTGGGCGGTGGCGATGGCGTCGATGCGAGTGGCGAGGTCGAAGTCGGCGGCGGTGAGGCGGTGGCCGGCGTCGTGGGTGGTGATGGCGAAGCGGATGGTGTCCCAGCGTAGGTCGATGTCGGCGTGGTGGCCGATGAGGCGTTCGACGTCGGCGACGTGGACGATCAGTGCGACGGAGCCGTGGTAACGGAGCCGGAACGTGCGGGTGATTTCGTCGCCGGTCCGGGTCCAGCCGGGATGGTCCGCGAGCTGGGTGGTGATCTCGTCGTCGGTGAGCAGGGCAGGCACGTCGGACATGGTCACGCCTCCGTTGCGGCGAGGACCTCGGCGAGGTCGGTGGCGATGCGGGCATCTTTCCATGGCCGCATGCCGTGGCGGAGGGCGGTGAGTTCTCGTCGTAGCCGTGCGGATCCGGTCTCGGCGGCGATGGGGACGACCTGGCGGGCGAGGTGGACAGCCTGGTCGGGTTGGCCTGCCTGGGCGCAGGCGGTGGCGAAGCGGGTGAGGTAGACGCCGTGGTCGCGGCGGGCGGTGCTTGGGATGTCCATGAGGAGTTGCGCCCAGAGTGCTGCGGCTTCGTGGGCGAGACCGAGGCGGCCGTAGCAGGTGGCGCGTTGGATCTGAAGGTATCCGGGGGTGCGGCGGCAGGCGTTGCCCCAGGGCAGGTCGTCGTCGAGGCGGTCGGTGAGGGTGTTCGCGGTGTCGAGCAGGGTGTCGACGGTGACGCGGTCGCCAAGTAGCGAAGCGCCGTGTGCCCGCTGCTGCAACGTCATGAGTCGGACCTTGGGCGTGAGGGTGTCGCTCGTGGCGAGGGCGGCGTCGCACAGATCGAGTACGCCCGCGCCGTCGCCGAGGTCGGTGCGGACCGACGCGTGGTTGATCAGCGCGTAGGCGGTGAGGTGCGGGTCGCGGGAGCGCAGGGCGAACTCCTGGGCGATGCCGCGCCAGAAGGCTGAGGCGGCGAGGTCGCCAGCGTCCTGGTAGAGCCAGCCGACGAGGGCGGCGTAGGCGGTGCCGATACGCAGGAGGTCTCGGCGGATGTCCGCGGCGGCGGCGCGGGCCAGCCGGTCGATGAGTTCGAACTGGGTCGCGACGATGCGGATGAGGTCGCGCGGGCCGAGCAACATGTCGGCCCGGTAGTGCCCTTCGAGCTGGGATTCGAAGTAGCCGGTCACCGCCGGATCGACGGATCGGGCGGTGACCGGCCCCGCTGCCAGGGCGGGGCTGGCGACGGACGTGCTGATGTCCGTGGCGTCTGCGGCTGGGGGTCTGCCCGCGAGTTCGACGAGTTCGCCGCCGGCGTTCAGCGTCTTGTCGAGCGCCGCGGCGATGCGCAGGCTGGGGAAGCTGCGGCCGCTTTCGAGTGTCGAGATGTGGGATTTTCCGCAGTGCGCCCGGCGGGCCAGTTCACGGATTGGTAGTTCGCCTCGCCAGCGGCGCAGGGCCTCGCCGAAGGTCTCCATTCCGCCATCATCCCGGCGATGCGCCACGGCCACCATCGCGACGGGTGTCCGTTGGTGTCCGCGGACAGCGCCGGACAGCGAACTCCTTCCTCTCGGCAATCCCCGGCGGAACCATGCCAGTGGAAGGGAGGACGTGCATGGCTGGAATGGCTGAGAGCGTCGATGTCCTGGATGACGAGCAAGGGGCGGGGGAGGCCCGCAGGGCGTTGGTTGGCAAGCTACTCGCGGACGGGATGATCACAACGCCTGTGGTGGAGGCGGCTTTCCGCGCGGTGCCGCGGCATCTGTTCGCCCCGGAGGTGTCGCTGGAGGCCGCGTACGCCGATCACATCGTGCGGACGAAGCTGGACGATCAAGGGGTGACGCTCAGCTCGGTGTCCGCTCCCTGGCTGCAGGCCAGGATGCTCGAGTCTGCCCGCGTCGGCCCGGGAATGCGTTGCCTGGAAATTGGCTCCGGCGGATACAACGCGGCGCTGACGGCCGAGCTCGTCGGCCCGGCCGGCGCCGTGACGACCGTGGACATCGACGCGGATGTGACCGACCGTGCCCGCCGCTGCCTGGCCGCCGCGGGCTACGACCAGGTGCGGGTCGTCCTCGCCGACGCCGAGGACGGCCTACCGACGTCGGCCCGTTACGACGTCGTCCTGGTCACCGCCCAGGCCTGGGACGTACCACCCGCGTGGACCGACCAGCTGGTCGAAGGTGGGCGGCTGGTCGTGCCGTTGCGACTGCGCGGGCTCAACCGCACCGTCACCTTCGAGTTCCGCGGCGACCGGTTGGAGAGCACGTCGGTGCTGTACTCCGGGTTTGTCCCGATGCGCGGAACCAGCGCACACGACAAACCGACCCTGGCGCTTGACGGCGAACGGATCACGCTCGTCTTCGACGACGACCTTCCCGACAATCCCGACCAGCTGGCAGGTGTTCTGGGCACGCCCCGGGTTGATGTCGACACGGGGGTGATCTTTCCGAATCGGGTGTCGTTCGAGACGTTGCAGTTGTGGCTGGCGACCGCCTTCGACGGCTACTGCCACCTCACCGTCGACAAAGAGAAGACGACCGGCCTGATTCCGCCACCGGTCGGCATGGGCCACGCCGCGGTCGACGGCACCACCCTCGCCTACCTCGGTGGGCACAAGATCGACCACGACTGGTTCCGGTTCGAAGTCCATGGCTTCGGCCCGCAGGCCGCCACGCTCGCAGAGGAGTTCGCCGCACAGGTCCGCCACTGGAACGACATCCACCGCGACGGACCCGGTCCCCGCGTCACCCTGCACCCGAGAAACACCCAGGACAGCCAGCTACCCGCAGGCCGCGTGATCGACAGGCGGCACAGTCGCATCGTGCTGTCCTGGCCATAGACGGAGGAAGCCGGATGCACGAGGTCATCGCGAGCCCGTTCTTGGGCAATTTCCTTCTCGTCCGCCCCGGTTCCCGGCGGGGCTTCAAAGCTCCGCGACAGCAGTACGCCGAACTCGCGGAGGCGTCTGCGGGTGGCCTGATCTGCCCGGACTGGCTGGCGGTCGCCGCCCGTCAGACCTGGCAGGTCGACCTGGGCGGCMGACGCGTCCGCGACGCGGTACTCGTCCGGCGGGAGACCGCCTACGGCTTCGGCCGGGCCTCCTACGAGCTGAACCTCGGCTGCAACTACGACTGCGAGCACTGCTACCTCGGCCTGAAAAGATTCGAGGGTCTCGCCTGGCCGGACCGGGAACGGATGCTGCACATGCTGCGGGACGCCGGGGTGCTCTGGCTGCAGCTGACCGGCGGCGAGCCACTGATAGACAAACTGTTCCCGGACGTCTACCGGCTCGCGAGCGAGCTGGGCATGATGCTCACGATCTCCACCAACGGATTCAGGCTCGCGAACCCCGCCATCCTCGACCTGTTCACCTCGGCGCGGCCCTACGAGATCGTCGTCAGCGTCTACGGCGCGACCGAGACGAGCTACGACGGCCTGACCCGCCGCCCAGGCTCCTTCCGCAAGTTCCGCCAAGGCATTGCCGCCGCGCATGAAGCCGGTCTGCCGCTGCACCTCAACCTGATCGTCGCCCGGCACAACGCCGACGAGGTCGACGAGATGCGCGCCTTGGCGGAGGGCTACGAGCTGCCGTTCGATGAGTACACGAACATCTCCCCGACGATCTACGGCGGCGCCGAGACACTGCCCGCGCAGTCCAGTGCCCATCTGCGGGCACGCAAGCCGTTCACCGGCTGCAACGCCGGCCACACGTTCTTCCACGTCGACCCGCACGGCAAGGCGTCGATCTGCAAGGTCGGCCGCGATCCGCACGTCGACCTGCTGACCGAGGGCGTCRACGGGCTCGTCCGCCTCGGCGGCATCGCCGACGGCCTGCTGGCCCGTCAGGGCGGCTGTTCGGGCTGCACGCTCAGCGGCACCTGCGGTACCTGCATGCCGCTCGTGACGCTCTACCGCAAGGCGGCGGCATCCCCGTCCGCCTACTGCCAGCACACCGAAGGGAGGTGACACCATGACGGCCGTGATGGTCGAACTCGGACCACGTCCCGCCACTGTCGACGAGGACAGCACCGAGCTGCAGCTCGTCGAGGACCTGGACGTACTGTCCGCGTCGGACATGTGCAGCTGCAGCGCGGGCGACAACAACCCCTACTAGAGACGATCAACCGGCCCGCCCGGGCGCCCGTCCGCGCCGCCCGGGCGGGCCGAACCATGCGAACCGAGAGGGATCCAACAACGGTGTCGATGGCGCGAATCGGCTGGGCTGACCTGCCTGACGAGGTCCAGACCGCGGTCGAGGACAAGATCGGGCCCGTACTTGCCCACGCCTCGGTGGCGGGCGGAGTGAACTCCGCGGTCGCCGCGACCCTGCACACTGCCGCCGGCCCGGTCTTCGTCAAGGGCATCCCGCTGGACCATCCGCAGATCGGCTCGCAGCGGCGCGAACGAGACATCAACCCGACCGTTCGCACCCTCTCCCCACGGCTGCTGTGGGACCTCGAAACCGCAGGCTGGAGCCTGCTCTGCTTCGAACACGCCCCTGGGCGCCACGCCGACTACACGCCTGGATCGGCCGACCTCCCGCGGGTCGCGGCTCTCCTGAACGACCTCGCAGCCCTTCCCTGCCCGCAGGTTCCGACGATCAAGACCGTCGAGCAACGCTGGTCCGCCTACGTGCCGCCGACGCAGCGCCACCACCTGCGCGGCACCCACCTGCTCCACACCGACTTCGCCCCGGACAACATCCTCATCAGCGCCGACCGGACGCTGCTCCTCGACTGGGCCTGGCCCACCATCGGCCCCGCCTGGGCCGACCCCGCCGCACTCCTCATCAGGCTCATCGACGCCGGCCACTTGGCCGCCGCTGCGGACGCCTGGGGCCGCGAACAGTTCTCCAGCTGGCGCGACGCGCGCGCGGAGGCTGTCACCGCCTTCACCGGAGCACTTGCCCAGATGTGGACGGAGATCGCCGAAACAGACCCCCAGCCCTGGAAACAGAGCATGGCGTCCGCCGCCCGCCGGCTCGCCGACCGCCGCGCGAACTGACGCGCGATGGACGACAAGTCGACCCGTGGGGCCGCGCCGGAATTGCCTCGACTGTGCGGCACTGACGCCCTCGCCGCGGTAGCAGCCCGTTTACCTGCACCGACGCGGCAGCGTAGAGGCTACGGGTTGGGACGAGGACGAGGGCGGTTTGGAATACCGATTAGAACGTCCTTGCCGAGATATTCCTTGATCAGGTAGATCAGCCTCTCTCCGTCGATCAGCTCCATGCGGCCATGGTCGCGCGCCTTGTCCCAGCAGTTCGAAGTAAACCAGGATGTGGTGATTAGTATTCCCCACCCAGCCTTCTTTTCTTCCATGGCACCGGCAAGTTCGCGTACGTGGCTGACTCCGATCACTTTGCTGTAGTGCTTTGCCTGGACTATCGTTAGGCCACCCATGAGGGCGCGACGCTGAACTATCACAGCATCCACGCCATCATCGTTGCTCTGCTGTGTAGTCCAGCCTTCAGCTCCCTGCGCCTCAAATATTTGTCTCACGAGATGTTCGAAATTGGTGTACGACATGTCCATCAGGTCTGGGCGAGAGTCGAGAGTCGAGACTGCATCCAGCCCTTCGACGAAAGAAAACTTGGTCAGATCGAAGTCGATGATCGGTTCGATCGGCTCAAGTTCGTATGGATGATTTGAAACGATTGCGCGAAGGTGGCGAACGCATTTTTCCGCCGTGACGTTGCGGAGATTGTCGTCGCGAGGAAACGCGGATCTCCCGACGTTCAAGCTGATGAAGCACGGGTACTCTTGCACGCCTGTTGCGGGATTTATCACATGGGCATGCCCATTGAACCCTATAGAATTTAGCGACGGATCAGAGTCGAAGAGGTCTCGCAAGCAGAGCAGCGCCGTCTGGCTGACTGCGCCTCGGTATATGTCGGCTACATCAGACTTGCTTCGCTGGGTCTCGCGTTCTTCATCCTTGGTTGGCAGGTACTTATACGCGGCCACGGTCGGAACGACAGTTGGTGGAGGTAATTCGAACCTGATTACTGCTTGTTCCGCGCGCCGACTGAAGGATACTTCCGCGTTTCGGGGGAAATTGCCTGGGAGTGGCGCCTCTCGCAGTACGCGCAGCAGGTATCTTTCGACGCTGGCCGGCTCTCGCTCGCTGAGCTCCTGCATGTACTTGTTGAGCGCGGCGTTGTGCTTCGAAACCTCGGCTCGTTCGCTCGTAAGCTGTGCGGCGTACTCGACTTGAGCGGCATTTACTTGTATCAATCGCGCTTCTTCGGCTTGCTTGGCTCGGCGTTCGGCCTCTTCGAACTTCTGCTTGGATTCGGCCGTTCGACGCTCATAGCGGGCCGCTCCACCAGCCATGCGAGAAAGCGCCGATGGTTCGGCCGGCTTGAAATCCTCCCAGCGCGGCTGAGGCACGGGCTGAGCGATGCCTCCGAGCTTGAGCGGCTCTACCTTCAGCGTTCGTCGATCTCGTTCTAGGTCGATCCGGGCGGAACGGTCGAGGCCGCGGCGCAGAAATTCGCGGAGTTCGTCAACCGTCTCGTTCAGACGCACGTTTTTCTGCGCGACCTTCGCGGCACGCTGTTCCCGGCGAGCCTGCTCGCGCTCTTTTGTGGCGTTCGCCCTGGCGCGGATTTGCTCCTTGCGCTGGCGCTCCGCGTCTCTCGCGGCAGCCTGCTGGCGTCGCTGCCAGTCCGACGGACCCCCGTGACTTGGTGTCATTGGCCACCCTTACGCTAGGTAACGGAGCCAATTCTAGCGAGATCCACGGGTCCAGATGCCTCCTTTCCACAGATCCACGATGGGCCGCGGTCGGTCCCACGACTAGGTCGTCGCGTGCCACGCGGCGGTGCCGACCTGGGGAACACGGCCGGTCCAAGGCCCGCTACGATCTTGATTTCGGGTCGGCCGCCGACGCTCTTTGCCATACCGTCCACGCTGCATCGATCCTGTGGTATCTCACAGCCGATGGCGTTCGCGTGCGGGGCGCGATTCTTTGCTTACCAGCGAGTCCGGGCAGCCGTCGCAGCACGGGGGCTGCCGCGTCTGAAGGTTTCAGATCACCGAAGTCGAGGGCAGAGCGCGCGGGCCGGCAGGCAGTTGGGCTGCGAGGTTGCATACAACCGAGAGGCGAGACCAGTCCGGGTTGGCAGTCAGGTGGCGATAGATCGCTGCGGCGCGGTATGTGGTGCGCGGATGACTGTTGCCGGCTGCCGCACGCAGGGCAGCCTGAACGGCTGTAGCGGCCCGCTCGGGGTCTGGTGTCTGGCGGCGCAGGAAGGCGCGGGCGAGTGCGAGTTGTGTGCCGGCCTGCTGGACGAACCGGCCTGTACCGGCGAGCAGCGTGAGCGAGCGAAGTCCGTGACGCTCGGCGTCTTCGCCCCTGCCCACGTAGCCGAGGGTAACGGCGCTGAAGGCTTCATAGGTCTCCTCGTCACCTGGTTCGGGGCCGGGGAGGAATGGGCCGGTCCAGATGTTGTCGTGCATGGTTCGCAGTGCTTGGAGGGCTCCCTCGGTGTCGCCGGTCTGGGCGAGCGAGCGGGCCACAGAACTGGCGAGGGTGGGCACGACATAAGGGTGGGCGCCGGGCAGGGTTCGGCCGGCGAGGGTCGCGGCCGCCGCGAAGTCGCCGGCGAAGAACGCCACTGCGGAACGCATCACCGCGACCGAGCCGGCGAGCAGAGTGTCGCCGACAGCGTGGGCGTGCTGGGCGGCCAGCACGAGGAACGTGAGTGCGGTTTTGTTGTCGCCCATGTCGAAGGCGAGTTGGCCGCGGTAGTAGGCGTATTGACCGGCGACGAGTTCGAGGTCGGTGCGGGTGGGGCCGGTGATCCGGGTGTCGAGGAGGGCTTCGGCGTCGGTCCAGGCGCGTTCGATTGGGGCGACGAGGTCGGCGTGTGGGGTGAGCGCGTAGCGGGTGGTCAGCTCGTGGATGCCGTGCTGCAGTTGCGCGAGGGTGAGCGGGTCGGGGGTAGCCGCGGCGATCGCGCGGGAGATCCGCGCGGCCTGCTCTGTTGGGCTGGCGACGGCGGCGGTGCCTGTAAGCAGTACGCCGGCGGACAGGACATCTCGGCGACGCGTCGGACTCACCTCTTCCAGCGGTGCCGGCGGGACGTTCTCATCGTCACCCGGGTCGCCCGATAGGTCACGGTCCGGCGTGGCTGTCGGTGGATTCAACAGGCTCGCGGCGTCGAGGCTGAACATCGCTTCCAGGACGCGGCACGACGCCGGGTGCGGCTGGGAGGGAAGGCGGCCGGATAGCCAGCGGGTGGCTTGGCGGTGACTGATCGCGTGGTCGCGGCGGTCCGGGCCGGAGTGGCGGCCGGCGCGGTTGAACTCGCGGACGAAGTCGTCGACGGTCCAGTGCCGTTCGCGTAGAAGCTCGGCGAGACGGGTTCTGGGGGCGGGCGGCTGGGTCATGCCGCGCCTCCTCGGTATCGGGCGGATCCGGACATCTCCAGGATCGGGATGTTCGGACGTCCTGTCACGGCTCCGCTGCGCGGCGTGTCGAAACGTCGCCAAGTCGGCGTACTGATGTCCCTGGAAAGGCACTCGGACGTCTCCAAGACGGCAGGCCGAAGGTCGTCGTCCGCATGACTACGTCAGGGTCGACCTGGCGTCGGATGGCCGGCGGGCAGGAGTCGCTGGGAAGGGCGCGGGCCGGGTGCGGCGACGGTGACGGTGCGGGCCTGCCGTCGGCCGGCGTCGATCCCTGGCGGCGGGCCCGGCCAGGCTCGCTGGCGCGGGAACGGGAGGTCCCCGATGCAGGTGATGATCGATGTGGACGGCGGGCCAGGCGGCCTGGCCACGGTGGACCTGAAGCCGTTCCCGTTGCCGGCGCGGCCGGGGGTGGTCTGCGACCGGCTGCCCGAGATAGAGCCGGCCTTCGTGGCCTCGCATCCGTTCCCGGCGGAGTCGGCGGCGCGGTCGCTGGCGGCAATGGGCGGCGAGCGGGTGCTGGTGGCGTGTCCGCCGCTGGTCTCGCCGGGGCTGACGAGGTTGGCGCTCGCGGTGGGTCGGCTGCTCGCCGGCGCGCGGGAGGCGGGCCGGCTTGGTCCGGTGCCGGTCGTGGTCAGCGGGGTTCGGCCGCGGTGCGCGTGGCAGGCCGGCGAGATCATTCTGCCGCACCTGATCACGGTCGTGACGCCGCAGGCGGCGCAGTTGCGGGTCGTGTGGGAGCTGACAGACCGTTTTCGGGTCGCAAGCATGCGGTCCGCTGCTGTCCCTGCCGATGCCTTGCCAGCGGCGGTGGCCGCGTGACGCCGGCCCCGGCGGGCGTGGCCGTCCGAGAGCTGGCCGCTGACGTGCCCGGCGGTGAGGACTGGGCCGCGGTCGCTGCGGAGCTCAACAAGCGGATGGCGGCCCGCCGGATGAGCCAACAACGGCTGGCCGAGGTGTCGGGGATCTCGGTGGCGACGATCCGTCTCCTTCAGCGCGGGGCTGGCGGCCGTCGCGCCCGTACTGACACCCTGGCCGCTTTGTCCCGGGCGTTGGACTGGCCGGGCGACCAGCTCTTGAAGGTCCTCCTCAGTGAGCAGCCCGCCGCTGAGACCGCCGTGTCCGGCGTCGAAAGTGAGGGGTGTCTGTTCGGGGTGGTGAGCTTCGCCGACCCCGGCCGCACGCGGGCGTTGGCGGTGCATCTGCCGTTCGAGTCGCCCGCCGCTGCTCGTGCGTACGCGCTTCGCCGAGGCTTGGCGCACAGCCTCGTCAGCCCGTTGGCGTTCGACACCACCGTCAACCTGGCCATCGATGGTGGCGACGGGCGTGCCGACGCGACCGAGGCCGCCGTCGGGATGGTCGTGGCGCGCGCAGGCTGACGCGGCGTGCTGGGCTGGCCGTTCGTTCGGCGCTTCGGTGCCGGCCGACGGGCAACCGTGCCATCTCCAGGTCTGCGATGTCCCTGACGATGTCCCGCGCGATGCGTGCACCAGCACGAATACGGCGCGGTGTCATTCGCGATGTCCCCGGCGATGCCATCCGCGATGACAGCGGGCAGCCCAAGTCTCGGGGTTTCAGGTACCCGCGTTCCCGGCTCCGGGCCGCGCGCGTATCGCCCGGTGAGCGAGTGACAACCTCGCTCAGCCTGGGCTCGGGCCGGCTGTGCTGATGGCAGCGGACGGCATCTTGAAACGATCGTCCGCCAGGTCATCCAGGAGGCAGACCTCGCAGTTGATTCGCCGTCCGCCGGCCGGGGCCAGTGGCGCTGGTTCGAGGGCTTGTCAGATGGTCAGCTGCCCGTCGCGCAGGCTGGCGACGTCGCAGGCTTCGTCGTAGTCAGCGGCAGCTGTGGAGTCGGCAGGCCGGTCGCCGAGGGCGTAGCGGGCGGGATCGGCCGCGTGTGGAGCGGCGGGAGCTCCGTAGGGCAGGCCAGCGAGGCGGTGGCGGTAGCGCTCGACCCGGCTGGCCGCCTGATCCCAGGTCTCTGCGTCCGGGCCGGTGGGGCGGGGGCCGAGCAGTGCGGTCAGGTAGCGGGCGGGTTCGGTCTTGGCACGGGCCATCGCGTCGACGGCTTGGCGGTCGAGCGCCGCGTCGAGCCGCGCGAGCCGTGCCGTTTGCTCGAATCGCTCCGGGGCTGGGGAGTCTGGCGCGAAGACGGCAACGCCGTCCGAAGTGATGGTCACCGGGACACTCACGGCCGCGGCGAGCGCGTGGGTGAGGGTGTGGCGCTCGGCGGTGAGATCCATTGTCGGCCTGGTCGCGAGGTGGTTGGTCTCGGCGAGAGCGAGCAGGTCGGTGACCTCGTTCCATTCCTCCTGCGCGGTGCGCGGTGCGGGCAGGTCGTACAGGGACGGGTCGATGCCGGTCTGCTGACAGAGGTCGCTGACACGCCTCTCGAGAACGGGCGCGCCGGCCCGGATCCCGTCAAGAGAGTCAGCGCGAAGTGCGTCAGCCAGCGCGGTGGGTGGATGTCCGGCGTCGAGGAGGGCGTGCAGCCCGGCGATGGCGCGTGCTCGGGGAACGGCCTGGCCAGGGCCGGCGAATCGAGCCCGGATCGCGGCGGGGAGGGCAGCGGCCCAGTCGTCGGCGAGCCGGGTTGCCTGCGCGCGATGCCGTAGCCAGGGATCGCGCGCCTGGTCGTCGGCGTGGCTGCCGGGCGGCGGCCCGGCCAGATGCGCGGGAGCTGTGGGCTGATGGCGGGCGCGGTAGATCGTGAGAGCGGCGACGGCGTCGTCCCAGACGGCTTGGTCCGGGCCGGCTTCCAGGCGGGGGCCGATCCGCGCGACCAGGCCGGCGGGCGGGTCCGCGAGCGCGGCGCTGCGTAGCGCCGCTTCCGCGCCCAGCTCGGCGCGGCGCAGCAGCACCTGGCGCGGAACGTCAGCCGGGCCCGCCGCGGTCGCCGGGCCTTCGGGCGTCGGCGCGTCCGGCGCGGACCGCGGGTCCGGCGCGGCGCGCATCGGCGCGAACGGCGCGACGGGCGCTGTCGGCTTGGTGCTGCTCGGCGCGTTGCGCGCGCCGCTCGCGCCAGACACCTCGCCCATGCCGGTCGCCGCTGACTCGGGCCCGTCCTGGCCGTGACCGGGCAGGGCGCCGAGGCGCAGGGCGGTGAGCTCCGCGAGAGCGTGGTGGCGGGACAGCTGGTGCGCGGCAGCCGCGATCGGGTCACGCGCGCCGGCCGGTCGTTCCTGTTCGGATCGGTCGAGCCGGTCCGCRAGCCGGTCGAGTGGATCTCCGGTCGCGCTGGGTTCGGCGGGTAGCCAGGTTTCGTCGTCGTCGCGAGCGTCGAGGTCGTCGCGGCGCAGTACGTAGGCCGCGACGTCGCTGCGGGCGCGCGACAGCATGACGTACAGGCCGGCGCGGCTGGTGTCGTCGGGGACGATGGCGCGGGCGGTGTCCATCGTGGCGCCCTGGGCCTTCGCGGCGGTGAGTGCATAGGCGTGGGCGAGGCCGCCGTCGCGGCCGTCGGCGAACTGGTGCGTGAGGTACTCCCACGGGACCTGGACCGTGCCCTTGCTCGGGAAGTACACCGTGACCGACTGCGCCGCCGGGTGATCCGGATCGTTGTGGACGGCGGTGACGGTCCCGGTCGTTCCGGTCCGGATGTACGCCGAGCCGGGTCGGCCGTCGGGTACCAGGGTGTGGCCGGTCTGGGTGAGGGTCACGACCTCGTCGGCGGCCTGGAAGTCCCTCCCCGCCACGGTCAGCACCGGTCCGGTGAGTGTTCCGTCGGCGGCGAGCAGCGCGCGGGCCGCCTGGTTGAGCATCTCGACGTCCCGGTGCCGCTCGGCCATCATCCGCGCCGCCGCCGGACCGGAAGCGCGCCCGCGCCGGCCCGACCGGGGCGCGCCGTGCCCAGGCATCGGCGTGGCTCCGCCAGCGTTCGCGCCGACGGCGCCGCTGCGGCTCGCGGCCGCCGCCAGATCCGCGCTGTTCGCGTTGCCGGCCGCGCCGCGGTCGGCGCGAACGGCGCGGCTGTGTTGGCGGCGTTCGGTGTACCAGTCGGCAACGGCCTGCGCGAGCAGCGCGTCCGGGTCGTCGACGAGACGGATCTTGCCATCGGCGGCGAGCCGCTCCAGGGCCACGCGGGTGCCTGCCGCGGTGTCGGCGCGTAGCGCGCCGAGCGCGGCGCGCACCGCGGTGAGGTCCGCGCCGGCCTGCCGGCGCACGGTCGTCAACGTCGGCACGTCGGCTGTCTGGGCGACGAGGTGAGCGAACCAGCCGCCGGCAGCGACCGAACCGAGCTGCGCCGGATCACCGAGCAGGATGACCACCGTCCCCGTCCGGCTGGCGAAGTGAAGAAGCCGTTCGGCGTCGCGGGTCCCGACCTGGGTCGCCTCATCGACGATCAGCACCGAGCCCGGCGGCCACACCGTGGCCGGGTCGTCGACATGGGCGAGCTTCTCCAGCCAGCTCGCCACGACCCGCGCCGGGATCCCGATCCGCTCGGCCAGCTCTTCGGCCTGCCGCCCGCCGTGCGCGGTCGCGAAGATCTGCCGCCCCGTGGCCCGCACGATGCGGGTCAGCAGCCGCATCGCCTCGGTCTTCCCCGTGCCGGCCGCACCGACCGCCAGTCGCACCAGGTCCTCACCGACCAGCAGCCGGCGCACCAGCGCCACCTGCTCGCCCGACAGGAGCGGCTCCGCGTCGCCGTGCGCGTCGGCGCCTTGGAAGCCGGGCGTCGCGGCGCGGACAGGAGCGCCCTCCACGCTGGCTCGGCCCCTACCCGGGCCTCTCGCAGCGGTTGCGCCGACGGCCGCAAGGTGAGCAGTGAGCGTGCGCCGGTCCACGAGCCTGCGCGGGGCCGCGCCAAACGCGACCTGGCCGGCGCGGACCAGTCCGGAGAGCCGCTCCTCCGCGGCGAGCAGTCCTTCGACCGTGTAGATCGGCTCTGGTTCCTGCCGGCGGCGCTGGCCGGGTGCGGCGTCGACAAGCACGACGACGCGGGGATCGGCGAGGAATCGGTCGGTCAGCCGCTCGACCGCCGCCGCATCCAACCTGTCCCCGCCCCATTCGGAGACCCGGCGCACCACATCTCGGCGCACGAACGCCGTCGTCTTCTCGGTCATCCCCGTCGGTCCGGCGAGCAGATCGAAAAGCCCGGCCACGTCGGCGTCGCCGACCGGCTGAGGGCGGTGAAATCCCGGCCTGGCCAGAGCGCGGACCTCGTCGACGCTCCACCCAGCGGCCGTTAGCTTCTCAACCTGGAGCGCGCGGACCGCGGCGTCAGCGACTACGCGCTTCGGCGCCCGCGACTCCCGCTGCGCTACCGACTTCGTCGCCCCCGACGGCTCCAACCCGCCGGCCACGAGCTGCGCGAACTCCTCCTCGACCTCCCGGTGCCGCGTCGAGAACGCCGCCAACAGGTCGACCGGGAAGTCAGCCAGCTCCGCCACACCGTTCCGCACTGGCCCCCACTGGAGCCCGCGCCGCGCTGACAACTCGTGGCGCAGCACCGCCGCGCCGACGAAGCCGGCCGTCCGGACGTGCGCGAGGAGCACCTCCCCGTCGACCGCCCGCCAGTCCCAGCCCGTCACCACCCGACCGGCGTTGGGTCCCTGCCGCTCGCCGCCGGGCCCGGCCGGATCGGAGGGGACCGCCAGCGCGTTGATCACAATGTTGTGGACATGCAGATGTGCCTCGACGGCCCGCGACACGTCGTGCAGGTACGACGCCACCGCCAGGCCGAACGCCCGCTGGTTCCGCCCGCCGACCATGCCGAACGCCGCATGGCGCTCCAGGTAGCCGATGGTCGCGTCGACCGCCGCGTTCAACGCCGCCGCCACGTCCGCACGCAACGCCTCATCGCCGAACGCCCACAGCAGCGAGACCGACTTCGGCGCCGCGCAGACCACGTCGTACCCGAGCACCGTCGCCCGCGGCACCCGCGCCGCACACCACCGCTCCAGCACATCCCGCCGCACCCGCCAACGACCGTCCGCGCCGCGTATGCCCGACGGCTGATCGTTTCCCGGTGACCTGGCTTCACCTTCAGCCTCCTCGTGCATCTCGCTCGTCCACGGGTCGCTGTCGTCCGCGGGTCGCTCGTGATCAGCTCTGAACGGCGTCTGCCTGGCAGCCGTGCCTCCGGTGCGGTCCGATCGGTCGGGCGCGGCGTCGGCCTCGGAACCACGGCTCACGAGCGAACGCAGGTGGCTCACGCTCACCCCGGCCACTGCCGCCGCCTCGACCAATGTCAGCAGATCATCGCCGTGGCCGGATCCGGCGGCGCTTTCCCTGCCCGGAGAATCCGACGACGCTTCGGACTTGTTGACGACGAGGCCCGCATGCCGGGCACGCGCTGCCGGATCAGGCCCGGTCAACAACGGCCGGTTGGTCACGGCGTGCCTGCCTTGCAGGAGCCGACCGAGCGCCTCACCGGACACCTGGCCCCGGAGACCTACCAACTCCGCCAAGCGTCCGCGGGCCTGGCCGAGCGCTTGGTCCGGGCTGTAGTAGCCCGCCAGACCCGCCTCGGCCGCCTGCCCGCCCTGCACATAGGCGACGATCGCGCCCGCTGCCCTCCCGAGATCCTCGGGAACCCGTATCCGCTTCCGCAGAACTCGGGGCGTCGCGATCACCGCTGGTCCCGAACAGCAGCGGCGCGACGACACGAACGGAACAGACAGGCGACGACGAGAAGACGGCAGGACACGGAAGCTCCGAAGGCCGACGGACACCGGCCCGATCCCCACAAGGCACCGAGCAGCGATCACCGTCAGCTTGGAAACGCCGAACATCGCGCCTGACACCGCCAAGGCCCTTCCGCCGCGGGCGACAAACGCACTGGGCTCGGCACAGGCCGGCAGCGCGGTCGGGACATCCTCATCAGCTCGCCACCTCGACGACCCTGAAGGAGAGCCCCGAACCGACGCGCTCGGTCTAGCATCCGGCCACCCCGCTGCGAGGGCACAGATGGAACCGGTGGCTACGCCACCGGTTCCTAGGGCCGCCACTCGCCGCCGAGTCACGGCAGTCAGGCCCAGACCTCGGCGCCGGCTGCGGACAGGTCGGCTCTGCGCCCGCTGTAGCTCGCCACCAGGTCCGCTGCTACCAGGGCGTCGGCGCCGCCTATGCCGCAGGCCTGCCGAATTTCTCGATTTGGGATCAAGTGTCGCGCCGCGCGACGGCTGCGCGCGGCCCTGGCGGGCCGTGCTCGCCGGCGCGTCGTGCCCGATCGCCATGCCATCGCAACCCGCATCGATCCTCACGTCATGCAAGTTTGTCGGACCCACATGGCACCATTGGCCCGTGTCGCAGAACGCGAATCTAGCAAGCCCGGAGCCACCAAAAGATCTACTTTCGCGAGCGGAGATCGAAACTCGACGCCACGACTGGGCCAGGTTCTATATCAAGGACCATCGCACGCGACGTCTAATTTCTGGGATCGGAGCTTTTATCCTGGCCGTCCCGGTAGCCATTCTTCTAGTGGCGAGAGTCGGCGTCCTCTATGGGAGCACGGCCGCCTTAGGCCCAATCGCCTTGACTGAAATAGCCAGGGAAACAAATCGCCTGGGTTTCACGTATCCACGTGCTTGGATATCAGCGTGGATCTTTGCTCTATTCGATGGCCTCTTTCTCCTGCTGACTCAACTCTCGGACGGTGAAGCCCTTCGCGGCTCCCTCCTATTGGTCGCAGCCATATCGGCCATGGCAACAATCTCAATCGGACACTTCATCCCGTCGAATGTCGAACTTGAAGGTAAACTCCCCCCACTTCCATCCGACTCTTCGAGCGACTACGTCCCTGAGGGCGTCGAATGGCCTCTGGCCATAATTACTCCAGAGGACGCGGAGCGAGTATCCGCATCCTGGCTCCAAAAGTTCGGCTATCGCGACGCCGTCGTTACACCCCGCGGAACCGATGACGGGATCGATGTCTGGTCAGCGGGTGCAGTGGCTCAGACCAAATTCTGGACCCGAAATAGAGTGGGAATTCCGGAGGTGCAGCGCCTCGTTGGTTCGTCTGAGCCGGGGCAGCGCCGAATATTTTTTTCCACATCCGGGTATACGAAGCCGGCACTTCGCTGGTCGTCCGATTCCGACCACCAGGTCGCCCTCTTTACGCTTTACCTGAACGGGCACATCAAGGCTCAAAACTACTTTGCCCGAGACCTTATATGGTCGACACCGATAAACACTCCAGTCGCGCTTCGAAAGCCCCTCAAGCTATCCACAAAAATAATCTTCACCTCTCTTTCTGCGATCTACCCCTTGGCCGGATGCGCGCTCCTTGTTGCAGCTTTCCTCGTTCCTCAAACAGTACAGATGGTATTTCTGTTGGCAATCTCTGCCATATCGTTCATCCTCCCTCTAGCGATAGTTAACGCGCTCCTCTCGGCCGACTTTCGGCGTCTCGTGAAGGCACTTCGTGGGTCCACATCAGGGTCCGCATGGCCTGGTTGGCGCCAAATATTCACCGACGAAACCCTGACGAGCACTAATCTATTACCCTCGGATCTGTATTTTGGGGCCGGAAACTTCTTTTTCAATCGAGTGTACCGACATTCCCGAAAGTTGGTAGCCCATAAACGCCTGTGGTCGCGACGAATTGCCGCCAAAAGATACAGGAACYGTGACTCGGCACACCAAATTTAAGCCGTGAGTCTTGGACGAGCACGCCGCGCYGCTTCCACTCCTCGGCGCTGGCACGCGCTTGYGGTACAAGTCAGCTTGCCACCGAAGATCGTCGACGATCTTTTCGAGGCGAGGGGATCTGACAGCCAAGTTGACAGCCGAGCCGACGGACATCGGTGAACGTTCATGGACACTGGTGGACGTGACGGCCGAGGTAACCGGACTCCCTGGACGGCCGTGGATCTGCGTGGATGATTCAGATGAAACTACAGAACAAATGGCCCGCAGGAACAGGCTGCCGCTACCGAGCAAATCGGCATTCCGACAAGCGTTGGCCACCCATGTATACAAGCAGATACCCAAACTGCGGATTCGCAACTACGCGTACCCGCACCTCAGTCTATCTTCGGACTCTTGAGAACCAGATCAGACGAGGGTGTCTGCCGTGAAAAGCGAAGCCACCAACCGGCGAAGGCGGTCGGCGCCTTGACTCGCAACTCATACTCGCCGGCGCCGAGAGAAATAACTTGCACTAGTCGCTCGTCAATGATGGCATTCGGTCCAGCTGGTGCGTCGAATTCTGCCTCTGGATCAATCCTGATCGCCTCCATCAGTTGGTGAGCGATCTTCTCTACCGCTACATTTAGAAGGAGCTCAACTTCACCCATATGGTCAAGCTTGAACGCGCACCAATCAGCCACGTCATCAATTGGGCCGGCCATTTGCGCAGCGAGACGAGCCCGTTCCGCACCTTTCTCGGTGATCCCCAGCACGTCCTCAAGGCAGCCTTGCGGGTGAATCCAGAGTCCAGCTCCGCGCCAAATTTCGATGAGCTTTGACTTCCGCGCCGAGTGGCCACCTTCGTCCTTGAGATGGGCTAGCCACTGTGCGCGGTTCTTCGGATTCGGGAGAATACTTTCTTTGTTCATCTGCTCGATGAGTGGCCGCAGTGCGGTCGAGGTCGTAGCCGGTTCGGCCGCCAAATCGCTTCCATACCGCGATCGAACGTAGCTCGAGGAATCCATTGTTCGTTGCACTTCCGGCGCGAAGAACGAGTCGAGATCGGCGATTGCTCTGACGTCGAACCCGATCGAATTTCCGATTTCAAACCAGAGGGCGACTCCCCCATTACTTCCGCACTCTGCGAGATCTGTCTGAGCGACGATCTCAGGTGATTGTGTCCTCATTAGCGCCACAGTCAATGCGGTGACGTCGTCGATACCCTCGACCAGAACTGGTCGAGGAGAGAACACCAGAGTACTCACAAGCTGAGGATAGCGTTGTAGGGAGGCTGTAACGCGCTTCGTCTGTGCTGGCAGGATACAGGATCCGAGTCGGCAGGCCGGCTTGCCCGTCGAGAAGTACCAAATTCCGTTCAAATCATCGACGCTTTTGGGCTGGATCATGCTCGGTTCATGGGTCACAACGACAGCGCGTCGTCCCGAGTTTCTGCACTCTTTCTCAAGTTCTGCGAGCCACAGTCGCACCATCGACGGATGCAAGTGTAGCTCCGGCTCATCGACTACGAGAATTCGCCAGTCTTCACCATAGGTGGCAGCAAGCAGCGTCACTAACTCTCGCAGCCCATGTCCTTCCTCTCGGAATAGCGAATACGAAGAGTTGCCGATTCGCACATGTGGATCCAAATAGCCGGACTGTTCATGTATCTCTATCGTCCGCCCGAGAGTCTTCCGAATAAATGCGGCAACTCGTAGCCACACCTCCGGCCTTTCTCTGAGGTTATAAATCTCCTCGGAGGCTACTCCAGTTCTCTTGGCGCCGACGCCGGCCTGGTGTCGTTCAGGGTCTCCAAGCGGAAGCCCCTTGAAATGGTCTTGGTTTGRCTCAATGCCATAAGTGTATGAAGTAATCGCCATCAGGCCAAGAAGTCGATCGGCTATAAGTAGCCTAGCTCCTTCGACCCGCGTCGATACGGCCCGAGCAGCGCGTGATTTGCCACTGCCATTGCGGCCCACAAAGTATGTGATTGGGCAATCCCAGGATTCCAGTCGCATGAAGGAATCGATTCCCCGGTCTGCACCCGGGAAGACGTCGTTCCAAGTAAGATCGATAGCCGGCAGGCCGGCAGTCGCGGGAGCGGTCACCGCGAAGATGTTACAGGGGGGTGTAGCGGCGTCGGCGCCCTCCCTTACGCGGTTCGAGCCGATAACCGGCGAGCCGAACGGCGCTTTCGTGCAGCCAACAAGTTACACCGCAACGGTGCTGCACTCGCACAGATGCCAGAGGACGCTCCCGGGTCCGGTGACCAGTGCCAGGCGATTGGGCGCTACGACCGGGCGAGCGCCGAGCCGATGCGGCCGGGTACAGCCAGAGCACTGCACCCAACCGTGTACCCGAGTCGGCGGACGCGCATGGACGACACGCCCTCTCCTCTTATCCCGCTGGTCGACCCGTCCGACGCTTCGTTGCCGCCGTCTGCGGACTGGTGTACGGCAGTTGTACTGCAACGGGGGCGGACGTCAGCGGACGTGCATGGACGCAGTCGGGCGCCTGACCTGCACCGGCGGACGTCCGTGGATGTTCATGGACGGGTCGCCGAAGCCTACGGATCTGAAGGTTGGCGACCTGGCCCGACTCCGCGACTCGGCGATTCGCGAGTCACTCACATCGGACCGAGACGCGGGGCTTTGGCGGCAGCCGAGACCCGACCATGGCGGGTCCGGCACGCTCACGTCTCCCACCCCAGCTCGAAGTCCTGGCCGTGGACAGGACGTGGATTCGTGCACGGCTACCCGCCGTCGGCCGAACATGTCCACAGGTCACAGCGATGTCGATCTCTTGAGGAGAACATCACCCAGATCTACGAAGGCACCAACCAGATCCAGCGCGTGGTGATGTCGAGGCAGCTGCTGAAGGGCTGAACCTGGGGCCGTCTTCGGTAACATCGCGCGAGTGACAGCGCTGGATCCGTTCCGGGTCGACGTGCCGGCCGACGTCCTCACCGACCTGGCCGAACGGCTTCGGCGGACCCGGCTTCCGAATGAGATACCGGGCATCGGCTGGGAGCAGGGCCTCCCGCTGGAGGTACTCCGGGAGGTCATCCGCTACTGGCTGGACTCCTATGACTGGCGGGTCCACGAAGCCCGCCTGAACCGCTACGAGCAGTTCACGACGACGGTCGAGGGCCAGCGCTTCCACTTCCTGCACATTCGGTCGCGTCACGCGACGGCCGTCCCGTTGTTCCTGACCCACGGCTGGCCTGGTTCCGTGGTCGAGTTCCTTGACGTGATCGACCCGCTGGCCGATCCGGCCGACCCGGCCGATGCGTTCCACCTGGTGGTGCCCTCGCTGCCCGGTTACGGATTCTCCGGCCCGACCACGGATACGGGCTGGAACCCCCGGCGGATCGCCACCGCCTTCGGTGAGATCGCCGACCGGCTCGGCTACCAGCGCTACGGCGTCCAGGGCGGGGACTGGGGCGCGATCGTGTCCTACAACATGGCCGAGCTGCGCCCGGAACGCGTCCTTGGCCTGCACGTCAACCTGATGAACGTGCCGCCGCCCAGCGGCGAGGCGGCCGCTCCTCCGACCGCGTGGGCGCGGCGGATGGGTCGCACCGGCGGCGCCTACGACGCGATCCAGGGGAMCAGACCGCAGACGATCGGTTACCTGCTGGACGACTCACCGGCCGGGCTGGCGGCCTGGATCATCGAGAAGTTCTACGAATGGACCGACCAGTCCGGCGGCACCTTTGTCCTCACCAAGGACCAGATGCTGACCAACGTGATGGTCTACTKGGCGAACCTCACCGGAGCGTCGTCGGCCCGGCTGTACTGGGAGCGACGCCAGGCCCCGGAGACGATGGTGCCGCAGCGACGGGTCTCCGTGCCGACCGGCGTGGCCAACTATCCGGGAGAACTGGTCCGGTCGCTCCGGCCGCACGCCGAGCGATTCTTCAACATCGTGCACTGGACCGAGCTCCCMCGCGGCGGCCACTTCCCCGCAATGGAGGTGCCGGACATCTTCGTGGAAGACGTACGGGCATTCTTCCGACCTCTGCGCTAGTGCCGTGTCCGCCGGCTTCGCCCCGCCGTGGAGCAGCCCTGATCGTCGCCAACGTGTCGTCAACGCCGTGATATGGCCGAATCTGCGACGACGGCGACAGGTGCTCGGCGATCACCTGGGTGAACGGCGTCCGCAGCGACACCAAGAAGCAGCAACGCCGAGCCGGGCGGCCTGGCGTCACTTCGGCAGGTATCCGCACCAGCGCCGCGATCTCCAGGCGCCACGCGAACGCCACACCGAGCGTAGTTGCGGACAGTAGCCGGACGTGTGCGCCTGAGTCGGCCCTGGTGGCGCTGAATCCGGTCGCCGGTGTCCCGGGTTACCCCAGACATAGCCCGCACGGTGGTGCGCTCTCGCCGGACGGCTCCACCAAGTGCGAACCGCGGCGGATGAGCCCCTCTATAGGCACGCCCAAATGACACAGATCCCCGGAGGGTAACGGGAGTGTGTCGGATGGGCGTGTTTATGGGCACGCTCAAATGCCACGGTCCAGACCACGCGCGCGACGCCCTAGGGACGGCACATATTCGTGGTCAGCGCACTAGTGTGCCCCGTCAGAAATTAGGCGGGTAAGTACTACTCTGTCGCTATGGTGCGTTCCGGCTCTGCTGCGGTTGAGGTCGTCCTGTCTGAGGACGAGCGTGGCGAGTTGGTCCGGCGGCT
>NZ_MBLN01000062.1:0-28392 GCF_001854645.1 Pseudofrankia sp. EUN1h
GTCCCGCCCGGCGTGTGCCCCGATCGGGCACTGCAAACACCATGACAGCCAGCCGGCGGGCTGGCAAACCCCAACAACAACGTGACCCACCCCACTCGCGCATTTCCGGCCTCACCGAAACGCGCGGTGCCAGAAATCAGCCGGAAATTCTCGCGCGCCGTGCAGGGGGGTTTTCGCCATGCACCGGTCGCTCGTTTACGTGACCGGTCGGTTCCCACCTGGTGCGTGGCGTTCACGGGTCCCGCACGCTGCGTTCATGGATGTGACGGCCCCCACGCACCGGCGGGCCAGTCCGGCATAAAGCGATATGTGGACCTCTCGAATGCGGGCCTCCCCGACCGACGTCGCCGGTCGGGGAGGCCGGGATACCTCGATACCTCGATACCTCAGTCCGCGGTCAGACCGATCAGTCCGCGGTCAGACCGAGGCGTGCGGTCTCGGCGGCCACGGCACGCTCATGGGCCTGTTCGCGTTCCCGTGCCTTACGGGGGTTCCACTCACCGGCCATCGTGAAGATCAGCGGGATGAAGACGACCTGGCCGCCCAGGCAGATCCAGAACCAGGTCCGCCACTGGTCCGGGGCCTTCCGCTGGGCGTCGACCACCTGTTGGCCGTGTTCCTGGAGGAAGGCCAGGTCGGCGGCCGGGACCTTCTTCGCGTCCAGGAGCCGCTGGATCGCCTCGGCCTGGGTGAGGTGCGCTCCGGCGGCGACCTCGTTCGCGGCCTTGAGCCCCGCCGTCAGGTCGTTCGGGTTCTTCGCGAGCGCCGCGGCCGTGTCGGGGTCGATGAGCTGGATCGTCGCGAGCTGGGGCCCGTACTGGGCCTGGATGGCCTGAGCCCGCGGCCCGTTGTCCACCAGCGGGTCCAGCGCGTTGACGACCAGCGGCGCGGTGAACGCGAGCGCCGCGACGATGAGGCGCAGGATCAGGCCCCACACCGCCAGTCCGGTGGCCGTCAGCGCCGGGTTACGCCGTTCCACCGTCTCGGTGAAGCTCGCCATCCAGGGCGCGTAGGTGACTCCCAGGAACGCTCCCAGGCCCATCAGGATGAAGGCCAGGTGGTAGTAACCCGTGTGTGCCTGGCCGGTCTGGTTCAGCAGGACGAGGGTCATGGCGATCGTGCCGAGCGCGCCGACCAGCATGAACGGTTTACGCACCCGCAGCCTGTCGGAGGCGAACCCGATTCCTACCAGCAGGATGGCCTCGAATCCCCACATCCAGTTCCCCACGCCGTTGGCGTCCTGGTCCGTAAGGCTGAAGGTGGTCTCGAAGTAGACGACGAAGAACCCGACCGCCGTGTAGTAGATGAGCAGGAAGACGGCGATGGCGAACGCCGATCCGATGACGTCGGGCTTCAGCACCTGGCGCCACGGATTCCTGCGCGCCGCCTCGACATCGAGCCCGCGTGCCCGGGCCTCGACCAGCGCCCGGTCGCGCAGCGACATCATCAGCTGGTCGCGCAGGGGCGGGGACAGCTCCCGCAGCCCGACGAGGGCCACGACGAACACGACCAGGCCGGCCACGCCGCAGATGTAGAACTGGTCCTGCCAGGCGTGCAGGTGGCGCAGAGTGTTGCTGGCCACCGCGGAGACGACGAGGCTGCCGAGCACGGGCCCCAGCGTCCAGAAACCCATCGCCGCGGCACGGCCGACCTGCGGCGAGAAGTCCCGCACCAACGCCGGGGTCGCGACCAGGATCATGCCCTCGACGAGACTCAGCAGCGCGACCAGGACGCCGAACGTCATCTTGTTCGGCGCGTTCGGCAGGCCGAAGAGAATGATGGCCCCGGTGAACCCCAGGCCATAGGCGACGAGGTTCGCCCGGCCCCACCGGTCCGCGAGGCCCGCGACCAGCGAGGCGAGCGCGCCCACCACGCTGGCGACACCGGTCGTGTAGACGTAGAACATGAACGACATGTCGTACTGCCGCAGGATCGCGGGGGCGACGGCGCCCTGCACATAGAGCTCGTAGTACTGGACGATGGTCGCGACGACGACGATGCATAAGTAGAGGTATCGCCGCGCGTTTGCCGGATAGCTGTGGAGCTGCCGGCGCCACAGGCGGTGCAACGGGCTGATGGACGACCGGGAATCCAGGGGGAAAGCGGCGGTTGTCACGGTTGGCGTCCCTTCTCCGCGCAGGCGGAAAAAACCGGGCTCGCCACCGGYCTGTGCTCGTTTCCGGTGTCAGGTTGCCTCGTCGAACCGAAGGGCTCGCGGATCGTCTCCAGATGTGTTCATGGCCGGCGGGGTACTCATCGGACACGGCTCGGTTACTTGATCGTAACGGTGCGGTTGTCGAATGCAACCCCTCACGTCAGGGGTCGGCAGGCGCCGAGAACTACCTGCTGAGAGCCTGCTGGCCGGCGAGAACGACGGTGACGGTGTCGGCCAGCGAGGCGCGGACGCCGTCGAGGGTCATCCGGTCGCCCAGCCAGTACCGCAGGTCGCTGAGGAAGACCTTGCCGATGATGTTGGTGATCAGCTTGTCCCGCTCGTCGATGACGTGGTCCGGGCCGAAGGCGGCCACACCGATGAGGCCGATCATGGCCTCGTCCACGTCGTCGATCTCGGTGCCGATCGTGGCCGACGCCAGCGTCATCGCCTGGATCAGCGCCTCGGCCACCAGCCGGTCGCGGCTGAGCTCGTCGACCATCCGGTTCATCATCGCGAGCACCCTGGTCGCCGGGTCCTCGAAGCCGGTCGGCTGGGGCAGCACCGCCTCGCGCAGGCCGGAGAGATGGCGTGCCAGCGCCGAGGCCAGCAGATGCACCTTGGACGGGAAGTAGCGGTAGAGGGTGCCGAGGGCGACGCCGGCCTGCTCGGCCACCTCGCGCATCTGCACCTCGTCGTAGCCGCCCCGGCTGGCCAGGGCGAGCGCGGCCGTGAGCATCCGCTCCCGGCGCGCCTGCTGGGACGGCGTGGCCGTCGTCGCCGGTACGCCCTTGGGCGACGGCGACGCGGCCGCCGAAGTCACGGCCTCGCTCACCGCAGCCTCCTCGCCGCCAACCAGTCCGCCGACCGTCAAGAAACTAGATCCTGTTCTACTCTAGGCCCGCGCCCCACACCCCGCAGGCGCACGCGCCGTATCGGAGCATCGAACCGACCGAAACCAGCCAGCCAGTCGGGCGGCCACGGTGCGGCGGAGCAGCCCGACCAGATCGGAAAGGGCGATCTCCCATCGTTACCGGACGGTCGGGCGAGATGTCCAATTTTGTTACGTAGCTCGCGCGCCTACACCGTCCATCGCCTGCCAGGTATCACCAGCCGGCCTGGACGAGTCATGACCTCGGCGCCACCGATGCACCCGGTGTGGCGCCTGTCACTCGCGATCGTTACTATTCGCGGCAACTGTTCAGGATGCGTTGCATTGGCCCGCTTCAGATCTGTTCGCGGATGTCGTCCGCCAGCGCCAAGCTACGAGCCGGCCTTCCAGGCCCGCATCCACGTTGTCCACTCTGTAGGGATGGAGATCGGGGGGTCCCATGGCCGACAGCGACGTCGCCCAGAACACGACGGGGAACACCGGATCGGCTCCCACCGACGAGCCCACTGGACGCTCGGACGGTGAACCCGCGGAACCCGCGGAACCCGCCGATTTCGTCGACCTACGCATCGACATCCCGCACGGCGCCCGCGTCCACGACTACTTCCTGGGCGGCAAGGATAACTACCCCGCCGATCGCACGGCAGGCGAGGCGATCCTTGCCTCGGCGCCCTGGATCACCGAGAACGTCCGCGCTGGTCGGAACTTCCTGGGCCGAGCCGTGCACCTGCTGGCCACCGAGCGCGGAATCCGCCAGTACCTCGACATCGGCGCGGGCCTGCCGACCGCCGGCAACACCCACGAGGTCGCCCAGCGGGCGGCGCCGGACGCCCGCGTCGTGTACATCGACCGCGACCCCATCGTGCTCGCGCACGGGCGGCCGCTGCTGACCAGCACCCCCGAGGGGACCACCGACTACCTGCTGGGCGACGTCCGCGAACCCGCCGACATTCTCACCCGCGCGGCGGACATCCTCGACTTCACTCGACCGGTCGCGCTGGTCCTCGCCGGGATCATGCACTATCTCCACCAGGCAGATGGTCCCTGGGCGGCGGTACGAACCCTGTCCGCAGCGCTGCCCGCCAACAGCTACCTGGTGCTCACCCACCTGGGCATCGCCGACGAGATCCCGAGCCTGGATGGCGCCGTCACCACGCTGGACGCGTCGGGCTACTCGCGGCCGCTCACGTCGATGGTCGAGCACTTCTACCCGCGCCCGCTCGACGAGATCAAACGGTTCTTCTATGGGTGGGAGCTGCTCGACCCCGGCGTCGCACTCGCGCCACACTGGCGCGCCGAAGATCCGGACCTTGCGGGCGTCTGGGCCGCCGTGGCCCGCAAGCCGGCCTGACGGGCATCCTCACGCCGGTCGTGCCCAGCTGCCAGCCGCCCTGGTCGGGGCCGTCGGGGCCGTCGGGGCCTGTCGGGGCCTGCCCCCTCACACCAGGTAACGGGCGAGAGCGTCGGCCACACAGACGGGCTGGCCAGTCGTCTCAGCCGTCAGGGTGACGCGGTAGGTGGCCTGGAGGCCGCCGGGGACGTCGGCCACGTCAAGGATGACCAGCCCACCGCGGACGGCGCCGCCGACGGGAAGCGCCGACGGGAAGCGCACCGCGCCGGTGCCGTAGTTGACACCCATCGCGAAGCCGCGGACGTCGACGAGCCTGGGCAGCACGAAGTTCACCAGCGAGAGCAGGAGCAGCCCTGGCACCGGCCGCTCGGCCCCCGACCCGGGCCGCCCGGGCGCGCCCAGCGCGCCGGCCGCCCAGCCGGGTCGCGGACCGGCGGTGGCGGCCTCGAACCCGTCGACCCGGTCGGCGCCGACCACCAACAGGTCCGTGGGGCCGACCATCCAGCTCGCCGAGGTCCGCAGCTCGTCCGGCCCGGTCAGCGTCAGCGGCCCCGGCGCGGGCTCTCGCCCCGGCGGCATCTGCCCCGGCGGCGTCCGTCCTGGCGGCGAGGCCGGCTCGGCGAGGGGCGCCGACTCGACGGAACGCGCCGGACGCCCCGTGGTCATCGGGCGCGCCCGTCCTCGGTCGACGCGCCGGCCCCGGATGACGCGACCGCCTCGACGGCGCGGAGCTGACCCATCCCGCCGAGGCGGTCGAGCACCCCTGTGGCCTCCGCGATGATCCTCTCGACCAGCTCGGCGACCGACGGCGTGTCGTCGATCAGCCCCGCGACCTGTCCGGACGTCATCAGGCCGAGGTCGGCGCGGCCCTCGACCATCGACGCGCGCAGCAGCATCGGGGTGTTCGCGCTCATCAGGACCTGGCTCCACGACAGGCCGCCGTGGGCCCGCGACGCCCGGCCCTCGCGCAGCAGCCCACGCCAGCTGGCGCCGGTGTGCCGGCGGAACGCCGCCGCGTTGCGGACCGCGCGCGGCAGCCGGGTGAGCGGGCTGGCCGCCGTCAGCCCGTCGACGAGCGGCGTGCGCAGCACCCGGTGGGGGACGCCGTCGACCCGGGTGGTCACGACGGTGCCGTCGAGGCCGGCGGCGAGGTAGTGGGCCTTGACGTTGTCGGCGACGGTGCTGTCGGCGGTCAGCAGGAAGCGGGTGCCCATGCCGATGCCGGCCGCGCCGTAGGCGAGGGYGGCGACCAGGCCGCGCCCGTCGAAGTAGCCGCCGGCGGCGACGACCGGGATGTCGACGGCGTCGACGACCTGCGGCACGAGCAGCGACGTGGGGACGGCGCCGGTGTGGCCGCCGCCCTCGCCGCCCTGGACGAGCACCGCGTCGGCTCCCCAGGAGGCGACCTTCTCCGCGTGCCGGCGGGCGCCGACGGACGGCATCGTCACGATGCCGGCATCGTGCAACCGGAGAAAGAGATCCTTGCGGGGCGCGAGCGCGAACGACGCGACCCGCACCCCTTCGGAGATCATGAGGCTGACCCGGTCCTCGACGTCCTCGGCGTCCGAGCGCAGGTTGACGCCGAACGGCGCGTCCGTGCGCTCCTTCACCGAGCGGATCGCCGTGGCGAGCTCGTCGAGGGTCATCGTCGCCGAGCCGAGGATGCCCAGCCCCCCGGCGGCGGCGGTCGCGGCGGTCAGCCGCGCGCCGGAGACCCAGCCCATCCCGGTCTGCACGATCGGGTACCGGACGCCGGTCAGCTGGGTGAACGCCGTCTGGAGCCTCGGGTCCGCCGCCGGGGCCGTCATGCCGGCACCTCCCGGAAGCGCAGGCCCGTCGGGTCGAACGCGTCGAGGAGGTCCAGCTCGGCCGAGGTCGGAGTCGCGGTCGTCGGGACGGCGCCAGGGCCGCCGTCGGGCAGCGCGAGCGCGAAGCCGGTGGCGGCGAGGACCTCGTCGACGGTGACGCCGGGGTGCACCGAGGCGAGCCGCAGCCGGTGCTGACCTCCCCGATCGGCTTCGTCGATCGGGGAGGAACCCTGGGGGGCGGCGAAGTCGAGCACGGCCAGGTCGGTGACGACGCGGCCGAGGCCGTGGAAACGGCGCGCGGCCGGCCCGGCGGCCTGCGCCCGGTCGTAGCCGACGCCGCAGACGACGTCCACCCGTTCGACGAACACGCGCGGGCTGTGGCGCGCCACCCAGTAGCTGGTGCGGTGGTTGACGGTGTTGCCCGGGGCGCCGCGGGTGCCGATGAGCTGAACCTTGGGACGGCCGTGCGGCCCGACGGCGGAGATGTTCATGTTGCCATGGGCGTCCAGCTGCGACGGGATCATGATGACGTGGCGGCGGCCGGAGGCGACCACGTCGAAGACCGAGCGGAACGGCAGCCAGCCCTCGACGACGGCGCCGGCCGGAGCCGCGCCGAGCGGCGGCGGGTCGGCCAGCAGCATCGCCTCGCCGTCGGAGAGCAGCAGGTCAGGGGCGAAGGTGCGCCGGGCCAGGCGCACGCCGAGCGCTGGCGCCGTCCCGAAGGCGCTGGCGAGGATCTCGCCGTCGCCGCGGAACGCCTCGGCGCACGCGAGCGCGCAGACGTCCGCCCGCCGGGCGGCGCGCGCCGCGGTCCCGGCGGCGTCATCGGTCCCGGCGGCGGCCGTCGTCGCGTCGAGCTGGGTCATCGCGCGCCCTCCTTCTCCTGCGTCTCCGGGGTGCGGTCGCCCGCACCCCGCGCCGGACCGTGGTCGGCGCGGACGGCGGCCTGGTATGCGGCCTCGTCACCGGCGAGATAGCGGTCCTGGAACGCCGCCCAGCTGGAGCCGTTGCCGCCGGCGGCGGTCACATATGCCCGCTGGAAGGCCTCGTCCCGGTCGTAGTCGGGCACGCAGCTGGTGAAGTGTGCGCCGTTCGGCGTCTCGACCACGGCGTCGACCATCATCCGGTTGATCCGCAGGGCCTGGACGGGGGCTTCCTTCGTCAGCTCCGCGGTCTCGACGACCCGTTCGCAGGAGAGCACCCGATGCCGGGCGGCCAGGCAGAACAGGTCGTCGAAGTACGGGTCCGGGCCGAGGAATGCGGCGTTRCCGGCCGCGTCGGCCCGGTTCGCGTGCACGAACGCCACGTCGAGCGACAGCGCCGGCATCGCGAGGAGCTCCTCACCGTCGTCGTAGGGCGAGGTGACGGTACGCAGGCCGGCGAACGTGGCCGGAACGTCGGAGCCGAGGCCGGCGCGGATCGGCAGGAACGGCAGCCGGTGCGCGGCGGCGAGCAGGCCCCACTGCAGCATGCCCTCGTCGAGCTCGGCGAACTCGATCTCGCCGCGCTGGCGGGCGGCGCGGAAGTGCGGCTCCAGCGGGACCGAGTCGAGCGAGACGAAGCCGCTGACCAGCTTGCGGACCTTGCCGGCGGCGGCGAGCAGGCCCACGTCCGGGCCGCCGTAGGTGACCAGCGTGAGGTCGGTCGCCGGACCGCGGGCGAGCGCCCTGACCAGGGCCATCGGTTTGCGGCGCGATCCCCAGCCACCGATGCCGACCGTCATGCCGCTCTCGACCACCGCCACGGCGTCGGAGACTGTGGCCAGTTTGGCGCCCATCAACCGTCCCTGTGTCGTCGGTCAGTGATCTGTCATCTGGCCAGACATGTGCCGTCTGGTCAGTCATCTGTCGTCCGGTCGGTCCGGGCGCGGGTCAGGCGCGGCCAGGTACCGGCCCGCGCCCCGCGGGCGGATCGGCCGGATTCCGAGAGGAACATCTACACAAGCGCTTGCTTGGTTGGGTAAGTTACCAGCCGTCGACGGCCACCGCGAGAAACTCCGACCGGGCTCGGGCTCGGGCTCGCGCCGGGCCGGTGGGCAATCGGCGATCGGCGCCGAGGTGAAGGGTGGGCCAGGGTGAGCGAGAGCGGGATCTGCGCCGGCCGGGTGGTGATCGTGACCGGCGCCGGCCGCGGCATCGGCCGTGGGCACGCGCTGGAGTACGCCCGCCAGGGTGCGCGCGTCGTCGTCAACGACGTCGGCGTGGCCCGCGACGGGGCGGCCGCGGGCGAGCCGGTGGCCCGGGCCGTCGTCGAGGAGATCAGGGCGCTCGGCGGCGAGGCGGTCGCGAACACCGACGACGTCGCCGACTGGGACGGCGCGAAGGCCCTGGTGGCGAACGCCCTCGACGCCTTCGGCCGGCTGGACGTGCTCGTCAACAACGCGGGTTTCGTGCGCGACCGGATGATCGTCTCGATGACCGAGCAGGAATGGGACGCGGTGGTGCGCGTCCACCTCAAGGGGCACGCGGCCCCGCTGCGGCACGCCGCCGCCTACTGGCGTGACGAGGCGAAGGCTGGCCGGCGCCCGGACGCCCGGGTCGTCAACACCAGCTCCGGCGCCGGCCTGCAGGGCAGCGTCGGGCAGGCCAACTACGGCGCGGCCAAGGCCGGCATCGCCGCGCTCACGCTCACAGCGGCCGTCGAGCTGGCCCGCTACGGGGTGACGGTCAACGCGATCGCGCCGTCGGCGCGCACCCGGATGACCGAGGGCGTGTTCGCGTCCATGGACCGGCCGGAGTCCGGGTTCGACGCCATGGACCCGACGAACATCGCGCCGCTCGTGGTGTGGCTCGGCAGCGAGCTGTCGGCGCACGTCACCGGGCAGGTGTTCGAGGTGGAGGGCGGCAGGATCGCGGTCGCCGCCGGCTGGCACCACGGCGTGCCGGTCGACCGCGCCGCCCGCTGGGACCCCGCCGACGTCGGTCCCGCCGTCGACAAGCTGCTCGCCGCCACACCCCCGGCCGAACCTGTCTACGGAGCCTGATGGGCCTCCAGGCGCGCGAGGCTCCGCCATCGTCGCGCACCCTTCGGCCAAGGCGCCTGATGGGCCTCCAGGCGCGCGAGGCTCCGCCATCGTCGCGCACCCTTCGGCCAGGCGCCTGATGGGCCTCCAGGCGCGGCCGACCTCCCACGAAAGGCTGTCCTCATGCTGTCCGTGCTTCGGTTCAACTTCGCGGTGCCTGGCCTCGACCGGGGCGCGCTCGCGGCGTCCTACCAGGCGGGCGTCGAGATGGCCCGGTACGCCGACGAGAACGGGTTCGCGATGGTCTCCCTCGAGGAGCACCACGGCGCCGACAACGGCTGGAGCCCGGCGCCATTGACCAACGCGGGACTCGTCCTCGGAGCGACGAAGAAGGTCCACGTCATCGTCCAGGCGCTGCTGGTGCCGCTCTCCGACCCACTGCGGCTGGCCGAGCAGCTCGCGGTGCTGGACCTCGCCGGCCGGGGACGGCTCACCGCCGTCGCGGGCCTCGGGTACCGACCAGAGGAGTACGCCGACGCCGGGCTCGACTGGTCGCGGCGCGGGGCGCTGCTGGACGAGTCGCTGGCGGCGATCCTGGCCGCCTGGACCGGCGAGCCGTTCGAGTACCGCGGCCGCACGGTGCGCGTGACGCCGCCGCCGGCCAGCGCGCCGGCTCAGCTCATGTGGGTCGGCGGGTCGGTTCGGGCGTCGGCACGCCGGGCCGCCCGGCTGGGGCTGCCGCTCTGCCCGCCGAACACCCTGCCGGACCTGGAGGCCTACTACTACGAGCAGTGCGCCGAGCACGGCACGTCCGGGTTCGTCATCATGCCGCCGGCGGACACGGCGTTCGTGCATGTCGCCGAGGACCCGGAGAAGGCCTGGGCCGAGCTCGGCGAGTACTTCCTGCACGAGGCGCTGCTCTATTCGTCCTGGCAGCCGGCGGGGCAGACGTCGGCGGCGCACTCGCACGCGGCGACACTCGAGGAGCTGCGCGCCGAGGGCCGCTACCGCATCCTCACCCCGGACGAGTGCGTCGAACGGGCGGGCAACGTCGCCGAGGGCGGAATGCCACCGGTCACCGTCCTGCATCCGTTGTGCGGCGGGATGCCGCCGGAGAAGGGCTGGGAGAGCCTGCGGCTCTACGCGGAGGCGGTACTCCCCCGGCTCGCCGCCGGGGCGCGGCCGGTCGGCTGAGCCCGTCCGGCCGGCCGTGGGGCGCCGGGCACGCTACGCCACGGCCTACCCGTCGGCCGGTCGGCGGGTGTGGTCGGCGCGGCAAGCTCGCGGCCTGCACAGTTGGTGACGAAAGACTGGCGAGTAGCGGGGCGCGCTGGCCGTGCCCGGCTGGGACTGTGAACGCGCGAATGCCGGCTGCCGGGACTTTCGACCCGGTATTTTGCGACCCGAGTCCCGTTGGGGACGCTTTGTCGTGTTTTGGTTGTCGATGCGTGAACGCGGCCTTCCCCCTTGCGTCGCAGCCGCGCCAGCGCGGCATGTACGCCGCGTGTTGTCCCACGTGGTCTGTCCGATGCGCGCGATACGCCAGGGATGACGACCGGTAGGCTCATACGGAACGCACCGGACAATAACGGTCAGTAACCCTGAAAGCCGCCAACGGGGGAAAGTCGGCGAGGGCGAGCGCGCGGGCACCACGGAGGGACGCCACCCTGGCGTCCGTCCTCCGCCGCTTTCCGTGTCGGCGAGGGGACGTGGGGAACGCCGGACACGACGAGAGAGCGCTCGGGGTGGGATGACGACGCGGGCTCGGGAACTCCTGAACCGATCACGTGCGCTGCTGGGCGGCCCCCGCGCGGCGGCCTCGCAGCTGCTCGGCCCGCAGCAGCCAAGACCCGGCCCTCCCCGGACCGGCACGCCGGCCGGCACGGGGGCGCCCCGCCGGGCCGACGGGGCCGGCGGCCGGCCGACGGAGGCCGAGGAGGCGCTGGGCGCCATCTGCGCCGATCTGGCGCTGCGTGATCTGAACCTGGTCGACTCGCTGCTCGCGCAGCTGGAGGAGATGGAGTCCCGGGAAGAGGACGCCGACCGGCTGGCGGAGCTCTACCGGCTGGACCACCTCGCCGCCCGGCTGCGGCGCAACGCCGAGAACCTGCGGGTCCTCGCGGGCCGCGACGCCGGGGACAGCACGTCGGACACGTCGTCGCTGGTCGACGTGATCCGCGGCGCGATGTCGTCCATCGACCACTACCAGCGGGTCACCGTCGGGAGGGTCGTCGCCCTGGGCGTCGTCGGGTTCGCGGCCGAGGACGTCAGCCGGCTGGTCGCGGAGCTGCTCGACAACGCGACGAAGTCGTCGCCGCCGCACTCGCCGGTGCGGATCGGCGCCCACCTCACCGAGCAGGGCAGCGCGCTGCTGCGGATCGAGGACGAGGGCATCGGGCTCCCGCCGGACCGGCTGAGCCAGCTCAACGCGCGGCTGGAGGCCGAGCCGGTCCTCGACGACGACGCGGTCCGGCACATGGGGCTGGCCGTGGTGCGCCGGCTCGCGGCCAGGTACGAGATCAGGACCTGGCTGGACCACCGCCACCCGCACGGCACCACCGCGACGGTCCTGCTGCCGGCTCCCCTCGTCTGCGAGCTGTCCGACATCGGCTGGTCGGGACTGCGGACCGTGGTCACCCCGCCGTCCGCCCCCGGCGAGGAGCCGGTCGAGGCGCACTCCGCCGCCGCACCCTCCGTCGAGGCGATCTCCAGCAACGGCAATGGCAACAGCGCTGTCACCGCGTTGCCCAGCCGGGCGGGGCCGAACGGCCGGGCGGGCTCGCGGACCGCCGCCGCGGTCGCGGGGGCGCGCGAGGGACGGCCGGCGGGCACGGTCGAGCGCCCGGCCGGCGGGCTCACGGCGTCGGCCACCGGCCCGATGCCCGCGGCGACCGCGTCCGGGACGACGGCGAGCGGGCTGCCGCGGCGGGTGTCCCACAGCCTGCGCGACCCGAGCGGCGAGGGGGACGGCCCACGGACCGCCGCGGCGGGACCGGTCGGCGCGCCCGGCGCCGGCGCGGCCCCGGCACCGACGGAGGCCGACGTGCGTGCCGGCCATCAGAAGCTGCTGGCGGATCTCGGCGCGTTCTCCGAAGGAGAGCAGGCTGCCCTCGACGAGTTGCGACGGGACTGAGGCCGACGATGGTTACCCAGGAGCACAACCGCCACGCCAACCCGGACTTCACCTGGCTGATCGACGACTTCGTCCGGAAGGTGCACGGCGTCACCCACGCCCTGATCATGTCGTCGGACGGGCTGGCGCTGACCTCGTCCCAGTCGATGAACACCGAGGAGGGGGAACGTCTCGCGGCCATCGCCAGCGGGATGCTCAGCCTCGCCCGCAACAGCGCGGTCCTCTTCGGCAAGGGAGACTGCGAACAGATCATCGTCCGGCTCTCGCATGGCTACTTCCTCTTCATGGGAATCGACGCCGGCGCCGGGCTCGCGGTGCTGACCGGACCGGACTGTGACATGAAGGTCGTCGGCTACGAGATGACCCAGTTCGTGCTGCACGCCGGGCACGCCCTCACGCCGGAGCGGCGCGCGGACCTGCGGCGCGTCCTCGTCGGGCGCCGTCCGGCCGGCTGAGCCGCCTCGAGTGATCTGGGACAACGGCCTCCGGGCGCGCGAAGGAAGATCCCTTTCGCACGCCCTTCGGCCTTCGAGGAGACAGGGATCGTGATGGCGGTGCCGCAGGATTCGAGGCCGGCGAGGCCGGTCCACACCGCGCGCAGCAAGCGGGTTCGGCCGTACGCGCTGACCGGCGGGCGAACCAGGTCGCGCTACCACCTGCTGGTGGAGACCCTGGTGTCCGTACCGCGGTATGACCCGGCACTGAGCGAGGCGCTCATGCCGGAGTCGCAGGCGCTGTACGAGCGCGCCCGCTCGCAGCTGTCGATCGCCGAGCTGTCGGCCCTGCTGGCGATTCCGCTCGGTGTCGTCCGCGTTCTGATCAGTGACCTGGYGACGCAGGGCGCCGTGCTCATCCACCCGACGGCGCATGCCTTCCGCGACGACCGCAACGTGCTCGAACGCATCCTCAGCGGCCTGCGGGAGCTTCCCGTCTGACGGCCCTCGCCGCGCCGGTGCCCTCTCGCGGACGGGAGGCCGGCCGCGGCCGCCGCCAGGTGCGCCGCCACCAGACCGCGCCGGACATCCAGGCGCCACGACTACAGGAACGCGGACGTGAGCTCTGCCGACATGACCATCAGAGATCCGCGCCGCCCGGGCGCGAGGCATAAGGACGACGCAAGCAGCGGTTCACTGACGATCTCGGCGAAGATCGTGGTCGCCGGCGGTTTCGGCGTGGGGAAGACGACCCTTGTCGGTTCGGTGTCCGAGGTCGCCCCGATCAACACCGAGGCGTGGATGACCGAGGCGAGCGAGGGCGTCGACGACCTCCCGCCCGGCGGCGGGAAGACGACGACGACCGTCGCGATGGACTTCGGCCGGATCACGCTCGACCCGGACCTCGTGCTCTACCTGTTCGGCACGCCCGGGCAGGCGCGTTTCTGGTTCATGTGGGACGACCTGTCGCGCGGCGCACTGGGCGCGATCGTCCTGGTCGACACCCGTCGCCTGGACCAGTCCTTCGCGGCGATCAACTATTTCGAGAACGACTCCGACGTGCCCTTCATCGTCGCCGTCAATCTTTTTGATGGAAAACTGTGGCACGACCTCGCCGAGGTGCGGGAGGCTCTTGCGCTGAGCCCGCGAACCCCGCTGGTGACCTGCGACGCGCGCGATCCCGCTTCCGCCGTCGCGACACTGCGCGAGCTTGTGCTCTACACGATGTCGCTGACCGAGACAACGGAGCCTGGGAGGGCACGAACACATGCGTAAAGTGCTGGTCGTCGGGGCTGGCCAGTCCGGGCTTCAGCTCGCGCTGATGCTTCAGGAACGTGAATACGACGTCACCGTGATGTCGGCACGCACGCCGGAGGAGATCCGGGGCGGCCGCGTCATGTCCACCCAGGCCATGTTCCACACGTCGTTGCAGCATGAGCGCGACCACGGCCTGAACCTGTGGGAGAAGGACGCCGTCCGCATCGAGGGCCTCGGCGTTTCGGTCGCCGCGCCCGACGGCGGCCGCGCGCTGGACTGGTTCGGCCGCCTCGACGACTACGGCCAGTCCATCGACCAGYGCGTGAAGATGGCGGGCTGGGCGGAGCTCTTCGAACAGCGCGGCGGGAAGCTGCTCATTCACGGCGTCACCACCGCCGATCTGAACTCGCTCACGTCGCTCTATGACCTCGTCGTCGTCGCGGCGGGAAAGGGCGAGCTGGTCCAGCTGTTTGACCGCAACCCGGAGCGCTCGCCGTTCACCAGCCCGCAGCGTGCGCTGTCGCTGGCCTATGTGCACGGCCTCGCACCTCGCCCCGAGCATCCCGACCACCCGGGCGTCCGGTTCAACATCGTCCCCGGCGTCGGCGAGCTGTTCATCATTCCGGCGTACACGACCAGCGGAAACTGCGACATCCTCTTCTTCGAGGGCATTCCCGGCGGCCCGCTGGACTGCTGGTCCGACCAGCCGGGCCCGGACGAGCACCTCGCGCGCCTGCTCGACCTGGTGCGGACCTTCCTGCCGTGGGAGTACGAGCGCTGCGCGGACGTGGAGCTCACCGACGCGCGCVCCACGCTCGCCGGCGGCTACACCCCGGTGGTGCGCAGGCCGGTCGGCGAGCTGCCCGGCGGCGGCATCGTGCTCGGCATGGCGGACGTCGTCGTCGCCAACGACCCGATCACCGGCCAGGGCTCGAACAACGCCTCGAAATGCGCCGTGTCCTATCTGGACAGCATCCTCGAGCACGGCGACAAGCCGTTCGACCGCGTGTGGATGACGGCGACCTTCGAGAAGTACTGGGACTATGCCCAGTACGTGACCACCTGGACGAACGCGCTGCTCGGCCCGCCCCCGGAGCACGTGCTGCAGATCCTCGGCACCGCGCAGGCCAAGGACGCCGTCGCCCGCCGGTTCGCCAGCGGCTTCGACAACCCACCCGAGTTCTTCGAGTGGTTCATGGACCCGGCGAAGACGGCCGCCTACCTGGCGACCGTCTGACCGGTGAGCAGGGGCATGACCCTGCCCAGCAGCGGCCCGAGCTGGTCCGCCAACGGCGCGAGCTTGCCGAGCAGCTCCGGGCCGAGCGCCGGCGCATCCGCGCCGCCGTTCAGCGAGGCCAGCATCGGCGCGAAGATCGGCCCCAGGGCCGGCCCGACGACGTCCATGAGGCTGATGCCGACGTCCGCGCCGGGCCACTCGGCGGCGCCCGGGTCGAGCAGGCCAAGCCATGGGTCGTTCGCCGCGTAGGTGACCGGTCGAGGCGGGCCGGCCGGCCACATCGCGCGCAGGATGAGCGCGAGGTAGGCAGGGTCCAGCCCGGTGAACAGGCCGCGCACGGCGGTCCGCGGGGCCATCGCGGCCGGCACGTGCGCGGCCACCTCGACGGCGCCCCACGACGGGAAGACCGCGACCCGGTACTGCGGCCGGGAGAACAGGTAACCGGGTGTGCCCGGCACCACCACCTCCCAGGAGCCGTCGCCGAACACCAGGTGCCCGGGGCCCGGCAGGTACGGCGCCAGCTCGTCGATCGGTCCGACGTGGGCGATCTCGGCGATCGCGGTCCTGATGCTCACCCTGCCGTCGAGGGTCCGGATCCCGTGGGCCTGCAGCCGCCCCACCGTGTAGAGCTCGCCGGGGCCGGCCGGCACCTGGTCGAGCGCGGCGACCAGCGGCCCGGTGGCGAGGAACCCGGGAACGTCGAGTGTCCCGAGCGGGATGGTCACCCGTTCGAGCCCGATCGGCCCGAACGGCGGCAGCCGCCCCGCGTCGGAGGCCGCCGGAACCGGCACCCCCACGAGGGCCGACGCGGCGGGCGTGCCGGCGACCCCGGCCGCTCCGACGCATCCGACGGCGACCAGGGACGCGGCCACGGCACGAACAGCCCGGCCAGCCCAGCCAGCCCAGCCAGCCCGGCCATGTCGACTACGCACAGTAACCATCGGCACGTAGGCTAACGGCGGCACGCCGGCCCTCCCGTCCGCCCGCTCCCCGGGCGTGGCGTCAGGGCCGTGGCCTGGTGGCGCCGCGGACGCGGCGGCGCGGCTATGGGTGCTGGCTGCTCACCGAGACGATCTCGCCGGTCATGTAGGTCGAGTAGTCGCTGGCGAGGAAGGCGATGACGGTGGCGACCTCCCAGGGCTCGGCGGCCCGGCCGAACGCCTCCCGGCGGGAGAGCTCGGCGAGGAGGTCCTCGTCGCTGACCTTGGCGAGGAACGGGTGCATGGCGAGGCTCGGCGCGACCGCGTTCACCCGCACCCCGTGGGGGGCCGCCTCCATGGCGGCGCACCGGGTCAGCGCCATGACGCCCGCCTTGGCGGCGGCGTAGTGCGCCTGGCCGGACTGGGCGCGCCAGCCGACGACGGAGGCGTTGTTCACGATCACGCCGGCACCGGCCGGCAGCATCCTGCGCAGGGCGGCCCTCGTCGCCCGCATGGTGCCGGTCAGCGTCACGTCGAGCACCGTCGACCACTGGTCGTCGGTCATCTCGGTCAGCGGCACGTCGCCACCGAGGCCCGCGTTGTTGACGAGCACGTCCAGCCGGCCGTGGGTGTCGTGGACGGCGTCGAACAGCGCGCCGATCTGCTCCTCGCTGCGCACGTCGCACGGCACCGCCAGCGGCGGCGCGCCGGTCAGCTCGCCGAGCTTCGCGGCGGCCTCGCCCAGGCGGCGGACGTGGTGGTCGGAGACGACGACGGTCGCGCCCTCCAGCGCCGCGCGCCACGCGGTGGCGAACCCGATGCCGGTGCCGGCGGCGGCGGTCACCAGGACGACCTTGCCGCGCAGCAGGTCCCGCCCCGGCGGCGGCTCCGGCGCGGGGCGCGGGCCCGCGGCCAAGGGCGCGCCGGCAGCCGTGGCCGGGGACGTGGTCTCGGCGATCTTCGGGTCAGGCACGCGGCAGCCCCAGCGTTCTCTCGGCGATGATGTTGCGCTGGATCTCGCTCGACCCGGCGTAGATGGTGTCGGCCCGGCTGAACAGGAACAGCGACTGCTCAGGACGCAGCTCGTAGGGCTCGCCGCAGGTGAGCATCGCCTCGGCGCCGAGCACGTCCATCGCGAGCTCACCCAGCTGCTGGTGCCACGTCGACCAGTAGAGCTTCCCGATCGACGACGCCGGGCCGGGCGGGATGTCGGCGGTGGCGTCCGCGAGCGTGCGCAGCGCGGTGAAACGCATGATCTCGACGCCGATCCACGCGCGCACCAGGCGGTCGCGCAGGTGCGGTACCTCCCAGCCGCCGTTGCGCTTGGCCAGGGCGATGATCCGCTCCAGCTCGCGCTTGAAGCCGACCTGCTGGCCGAGCGTGAAGGTGCCGCGCTCGAAGCCGAGCGTGGCCATCCCGATCCGCCAGCCGTCGCCCTCGGCTCCGACCAGGTTGGCCGCCGACGTGCGCGCGCCGTCGAAGAAGACCTCGTTGAACTCCGACGTGCCGGTCATCGACACGATCGGACGAATGTCGATGCCGGGCTGGCGCATCGGGACCAGCAGGTAGGACAGGCCCTTGTGCCGCGCGGAGCCTGGCTCGGTGCGCACCAGCGCGAACCCCCAGTCGGCCTGATGGGCGAGCGAGGACCAGACCTTCTGCCCGTGGATGACGTAGTCGTCGCCGTCCCGGCGGGCGCGGGTGGACAGCGCGGCAAGGTCGGAGCCCGCGCCCGGCTCGGAGTACAACTGGCACCACAGGGCCTCGCCCGCGCGGATCGGCGGCAGCAGCCGGCGGCGCTGGTCCTCGGTGCCGAAGGCGATGAGCGTCGGGCCGACCATGCCGTCGCCGATCAGCCCGACCCGCGCCGGCGCGTCCGCCCGCGCGTACTCCTCGTGGAAGACGACCTGCTCGGCGACCGACAGCCCCCGGCCGCCGTACTCCTTCGGCCACGACAGACAGATCCAGCCAGCCGCGGCTAGCTGGCGCTCCCAGTCGAGGCGCAGCTCGAACGCCTCGTGCTCGCGGCCGGGTCCGCCGAGGCCGCGGGCCTTCGCGAACTCGCCGGTCAGCGCGTCGGCCAGCCACGCGCGCACCTCCTCGCGGAAGCCGGGCGCCTCCGCGCCCGCCGCGCCGGTCGGCCCTGACGTCTCGCTCGACACCACGTCCGACAGGTTAGCGCCCAGACCAAGCTAGCGCTTGGTTTGCCGTGGGCCCCGCGACAACGCGGTCACCGGCCCGAGGCACAGGGCACAAAACGCAAGGCACCAGGCACCAGGCACCGGCCGCTGGTGTCGCGCTAGCCGGCCGGGCGGACGCGGATGCCGTCGAAGACAGTGGTGAGGAACTGCTCGGCCAGCTCCGCCGGGCCGAGGGGCCCATCAGGGGAGTACCAGTGCACCGACACCCAGATCGCGTCGCGCAGGAAGCGGTGCGTGAGCCTGGGGTCGAGGTCGGCGCGCAGCTCACCGGCGGCGACGCCGTCGCGCAGCGCCGCGAGCCACAGCCGCTGGCTTTCCGCCTCGGAGGCGCGCAGGTAGGCGAACCGCGGCAGCGTCGCCAGGTAGCCACGCTCGTTCTGGAACACGGTGACGGCGGCGCGGTGCCGCGCGATCGTGACGAACGCGGCCCGCACCAGCGCGGCGATCGTGTCACTCGGGCCCGCCTGGTCGGCGGCTATCGCGGCGTGCCGGGCGTGCAGGTCGTCGAGGAAGCTCGACAGGAGCTCGTCGACGATCGACTCCTTGGAGTCGAAGTGGTGGTAGAGGCTGCCGGAGAGCATGCCGGCGGCGTCCGCGATCTCCCGGACCGTCGTCGCCCGGTAGCCCCGCTCCGCGAACAGGCCGGCGGCGATCTCGACGATCGCCGCGCGCCGCTCCGACTCGCCCCCCGCCGCCGCTCGCCCACTCCCGGCGGCGCGGCCGCCGGAACGTCCCCGGGTTCGACCACGCGTCGGTGAGGTGTCCACCTCCGCATTATCGCCCGTCAACCAAGCGCTTGGTCGGTTCGCTTCCTCACAGCCGCCCGAGCGCGGCGACACGCCGGGGATTCAGGTGGCTCGGCGCGTCAGGGGCGCACCTGCCCTCCCGTCACCGCATCCGGATACGTATGGTCGTGGGCGTGGTTCCCGATGCCGACGGATTCGCGGACGATACCGGTGACGACCGCYTGGGCGCTGGTGGCCTCCTCGACGAGGCCGTGACCGACGCCGACCTCTTCGGCGGTGACGTCCTGACAGACCAGACAGCGGGGGACACGGTCCTCACCGCCCGGATACGGCGGCGCTCGCCGGGCTCGTTGGAGGCGGAGATCCTCAACGTGCTGCACACCGCGCGCCGCGAGCTCTCCCCCGGCCAGGTGCGCGAGCGTCTTGCCAGCGGCGCCACGCTGTCCTACAGCGCCGTGGTCACGACACTGACCCGTCTGCACGGCAAGGGGGTCGTCACCCGCCGCCGGGCCGGCCGCGCCTTCCTCTACCTGGCGGAGTCCGACGCGGCGAGCCTGGTCGCCTGGCGCATGAACCGCCTGCTCGACGAGCAGGCCGACCACCGCCCGGCGCTCACCCACTTCCTCGCCGCGCTCTCCCCCGGCGACGAGGCGGTGATCCGCCAGCTGCTCGCCGAAAGCCCCGCCGACCCGGTCGAGCCGGCCACCGGCCACGCGCCGGGCGAGGACGAGCCGGACGGCGCCGCCGGGCGCGTCCCCCAGGACGGGCGGGGCGCTGGCGAGACGACAGGCCCGTGGGACGGGAGGCACGGCTCCGGCAACGGCCGCGCACCGGCCGGACGCTAGATGGTCGGCGAGCTGGTCCTCTGCGCGCTGGTCGCTCCGTTGCTCGGCACGTTCGTGATGCGCCTGCTGGCGGACCGGGTGGCCGCGGGCATCGCCGTCRTCGCCTTCACGGTCTCCGCCTGCCTGCTCGCGCTCGGGACGGCCCTGGTGCTGCTCGCGGGCGGCATCCACACGACGACGGCCCTGGTCAACACCGGTAAACGGGGATGGACCGCCGAGGCCTGGGCCGACGCAGGCCAGGACATGTGGCTGTCCGGGCCGTGCGCGCTCGTCGCCGTCCTGGCCGGCGTCTCGGCGGGGCGGGCGTGGCGCCGGCAGCGGACCGCCCTGCGGGCCGCCGGGGTCGAGGCGGCCGCGCTACCCGGCGAGGACGTCGTCGTGGTGGTCCCCGGCAAGCACCCGGACGCGTTCACGCTGCCCGGCTCACCCGGCCGGATCGTGGTCACCGAGTCCATGCGCGCGGCGCTGAGCCCGGACGAGCTCGGGGTGGTGCTCGCGCACGAGCGCGCCCACCTGCGCGGCCGCCACCATCGCTACGTCGACGCCACGAGGCTCGCCGCCGCCGGCCAGCCGCTGCTGCGCCCTGTCGCCCGGCTGGTCGAGTACGGCGTCGAGCGCTGGGCCGACGAGCGCGCCGCGGTCGAGGTCGGCGACCGGGTGCGGGTCGCCCGCGCGATCGGCACGGTCGCGCTGGTCACCGCCGCGACCGGCCCGCCCTCGTCCCCTGGCTCCGCCTCGACCGGCTCCCGCTGCCCGGCCGGTCACACGTCGCTGGGCGCCGCTCCCTCCGCGCTGCGCATCGCCACTCCCGACTGGCTGGCGGAGCCGGAGCCCTCCGCGGCCACCGTGTCCCGCCGCGCGCGGCGGGGCGATCCGGTCCGCCGCCCCCCGCGTGCCAGTCGCACCGGTCGGGCCCCCCGGCCGGGTCCGGTCCCGCGCCGGGTCCGCGCCCTGCTGCGCCCGCTGCCCGCCTCCAGCCACCTGATGCTGCTGACGATCCCGGCCTTCCTGTCGCTCGGCTCCTGCTTCTTCGCCGGCAACATCTGCTACGACCTCCACCTCCCCCTGGCCATGGCCCTCGAGCTCGAGGCCCAGTTCTAGGAGAGCCTCGGCGAAGGCGTGGCCGGCCGTGTCCGCGCCATGATCACGATTTCGGCCCTCGGGTGGTTGCGACTGCCACCGTTCCGCGACCAGCAGAGGGCAGGACCGGCGATCACGCCAACGGGCGGGGCTTGGCTGAGGCGAGGCTTGGCTGAACGGCGCTGGTCGGCGACGGCGCTAGTCGGCGACGGCGCGCTGCGCGGTGATGCTGGTGGGCGTGAGGCGGACGAGTAGCTCGCCGGGTACGCCGTTGCGGCGGCCGAACTCCTCTGCGCGGTCGGCGCCCATGTAGCGGCCGCCGATCGCGGTCGCCCAGCGACGGACCTCGGCCAGATCCTCCGACAGGGTCACGGTGCCGCTCACGATCACGAACGCGTACGGCGGCGTGTCGTCGTCGACGCACAGGCTCGCCCGGCCGTCCCTGCGCAGGTTGCGCCCCTTGACGGTGTCGGCGCCTGTGTTGAACAGGATGTCGTCGCCGTCGAGCACGAACCAGATCGGCGCGATGTGCGGCCGCCCGTCCGCCCGCACGGTGGCAAGCTTCCCCGTCCGTGTCCMCGCCGCCGCGAACTCCCGCCACTCCCCCGCACCCATCGCCACCATGCCCCCACCCTCGCACACGCCGCGGGAGGCCAGGGAGAACCTCCACCGGCCCCGGCCCAACGGCCCCGCCAGGCCGAGCCTGGCTGGCTGGCTGGCTGGCTGGCTACCGACGGTCGCGTCAGCGGTCGCGGCGGGCGGTGACACCCGGGGCGTAGGCGCGGACGAAGAGGCTGACATTCGAACGGATGGCCAGGTCCAGTTCGTCGGAGTCCTGAGCCGGTGGTGGGGAGATCGCGAACGTGCCGAGCTCCGTCATCGCCCACGAGACCCCGGTGACCAGGGTGACGAACTGGCCGGCCGCGCGGGCCGGGTCGTCGATGTCGAGGGCTCCGGCGTGGGCGAGACGGGCCAGGCTGCCGATGAGGGTGGGCCAGACGGGCGTCGCCGCCCGGGACCGCCACAGCGCCTGGAGGGCGGCATGGCGTGGCGCCTCCGTCTGAACGAGCAGGCGCAGCGACGCAGTGCCTGGGCTGGCATAGACGTCGTTGATGCGCCGGGCGAGGTCGACGAGGTACTTCTCGGCTTCGTCGGTGCCGTCCACCCGGTTGGGAAACGCGAGTGTCGCTTCGCGCAGGGCCTGCAGGTTCGCCGTGATCCGCTCATCCACGACCGCGAGGAAGAGCTTTTCCTTGTCGCCGAAGTGGTTGTACACGGTCTGGCGTGAGGCGGGAGTCGCCGTCGCGATGTCGTCGAGGCTGGTCGCGGCGTAGCCCTGGCGGGCGAAGACCTCGAACGCCGCCTTCATGATCGCCTCTCGTTTGGCCTGCGTGCCGCGGCCTGACGCCCCCGCGCCGACACCGCCTGCGTCGCCAGCCACGGGCACAGGCTACTCTCCTGGACCCAGGCGACTGAATCTCTGGACAACGATGTCCAATTTGATGGTCGTACTTGTCTCGCCGGGTTACGTACCCGGCTGCCAATCAAGGAGAGGTCGAGGAGAGGCTGTGTCCACACCCAGGGTTCCGCACACGGTGGTCATCGGAGCCGGGCCGGCCGGCCTGACCGCCGCGTACCAGCTGGTGGCACGTGACGCCGCCGTCACGGTCTTCGAGTCCGACGACGTGGTGGGCGGCATCAGCCGCACCGTCGAACGTGACGGCTGGCGGTTCGACATCGGCGGCCACCGGTTCTTCACCAAGGTCGCCGCCGTGGAGGCCCTGTGGCGGGAAATCCTGGCCGCCGACGACTTCCTGGTCCGGCCCCGGATGAGCCGGATTTACTACCAGGGCAAGCTCTATGACTACCCGCTGCGGGCACTCAACGCCCTGCGCAACCTCGGGCCGGGCCAGGCGGCGCTCGCCATCGGGTCCTACGCCCGGGCACGCGTCCGCCCGCCGAAGAACCAGGCAGACAACTATGAGGCCTGGCTGGTGGCGCGGTTCGGCTGGCGCCTCTACCGCAGGTTCTTCAAGACCTACACCGAGAAACTGTGGGGTATCCCGGTCAGCGAGATGCCGGCCGACTGGGCCGCGCAGCGGGTGAAGAACCTCTCGCTGTCCTCGGCCATCGTCAACGCCGTCCTGCCCAGGCGGAACCAGAAGGAGATCACCAGCCTCATCGAGGAGTTCCACTACCCCAAGTACGGTCCCGGCATGATGTGGGAGGAGGCCGCCCGCAAGGTCGAGAAGATGGGTGGCACGGTCACGATGAACACCTCGGTGACGGCCGTGCACCGCGCGGACGGCGGCGCCGTCGCCGTCACCGTGACCACGAGTGCCGGCGACCGGAGGCGGGTACCCGCCGACCACGTCATCTCGTCCACGCCGCTGTCGACGCTGGTGCTGGGCATGGACCCGCCAGCGCCTGCCCGCGTGGTCGAGGCGGCGCGTGACCTGCGCTACCGCGACTATCTGACGGTCGCGCTCGTGGTCCCGGCGGAGTTCAGCTTCCCTGACAACTGGATCTACATCCACGATCCCGGGGTCCGCGTCGGCAGGATCCAGAACTACGGATCGTGGTCCCCCTACCTGGTGAAGGAGGGGAGGACGTGCCTCGGCCTCGAGTTCTTCGTCTTCGAGGGCGACGACATGTGGACGAAGCCGGACGACGAACTGATCGCCCTCGGCACCCGGGAGCTCGAGACGCTGGGACTGGTCCGACGAGGGGTCGTGGAGAAGGGCTACGTCGTCCGGGTCCCCAAGGCATATCCGACCTACGACCAGTACTACCGAAACAACGTCGCGATCATGCGGAAGTGGCTGGCGGAGAACGTCCCGAACGTTCACCCCGTGGGCCGCAACGGCATGCACCGGTACAACAACGCGGACCACTCGATGCTCACCGCCATGCTGACGGTGGAGAACATCGTCGACGGCACCAGCCACGACGTCTGGACCGTCAACGTCGAGGAGGAATACCACGAGGAGAAGCGCCCGGCCGGCCGCGCGCGCCCGACGGGCACCGGCCGCGACGCCCCCATCATTCCTCGACGGTCGTGACGGCGGGCCCTGGCCGGATCAGCGGCGACCCACAGTAGGCCGGGCCCAGGCTGGTGGACACCAAGGGCGGCGCGGTTCTGGCTGGRCCAGGTCGAGTTGGATATGGGTGTGAAAAACGAGGTTCGCCGTATCACCGAGTCCGACGGCACGCGGCTGCGCGAGGTGCGGCTGGCCGCGCTCGCCGACGCGCCCGCGGCGTTCTGGCAGACGTTCGACGGCGAGGCCGCGCGACCACACGACGACTGGCACCGCCGGGCCGTCCGGGCCGCGACGGGGGACGGGCACGCGACGTTCCTGCTGGAGCGCGACGGCGAGCCGGCCGGGATGGTCGACGTCCACCGGCCGTCGATGGCCCCGGAGTTCCGCGAGTTCGCCGCGATGTGGGTCGCGCCGGCCGTGCGCGGCACCGGCGCGGCCGACCTCCTGATCGAGGGCGCGCTGGCCTGGGCGCGCTCGGTCGGCGCGATCGGGATCCGGCTGTGGGTGGAGGTCGCGAACCACGCGGCGCAGCGGGCGTACCGCCGGCACGGGTTCCAGCAGATCGGTGGTCCCGACCGTGACCACGCCGACCCGGCCGGGAAGTCCTACCTGCTGATGGCGCTCGCGCTGAACGCCGAGGCGGCGGCGTCGCCGACCTTCCTCGCCCGCGCGAGCGCCCCCTGGACCGACGAGTCCGCCTGAATCACCGCCGGCGCCGCCAGGGCCCGCGGTGTCGCACTTCATGATCTGGTGGGATTTTCGGAGCCATGGATATGCGTGTCTCAGGACATACAGTCATACGACTGTCCAGACCTGCGCTTGCTTGACGCTTGCTAGAGCAAGCGCCGCTCGGGTCGATCCGTTGGCGATCTTAGTGCGTGCTGCTGTCGGCGGGGCGTGACAGTCGCTGTAGGCGGGGCGTGGTGGAGGCATCCAGGTGGGTCCAGAGAGGCAGTTTGAGGGCTGCGGCCCATGTCCCCCGCTACCTGCTACAGAATGCGGTGTGTGGTGGTCGGTGGGGGTGCGGGGTGTAGCGGCGGGTGTAGCGCTGTCGCGACCCCGCCGCATGTCGCTCCACGTCGGCGCGTTCGCGTCGCGGACTGGACCAGCGTAGCGGCCGCTGTTGCATTCGGTTCGCTTTAATAGCCGGAGCACTTGCGCCACAGCGGAGGTCTTCGACGGCCGGAGCGATCGCATGCCGATACCGCGAAGCATAGAATGACACTCCGAGGCGGTCTGAGCGAAATTCTGACGCGAACCCGGCCCTGAAGGGGTCGAGAAATAGGCCAACGCCGTACAGCCCTCCGCCCGCAGCCACCAACCGAACAACCCTCCAACTCACCCAGCAAGACTAATTACCGAAAAGCATTGTCATCGAGAATCGCCTATAGCGAGGGAAAGGTTAAACCTAGTGGCCATACGGCCGGGGAAAAGGAACGGAATAATTCTGAAACTCGAAGTGGAGCGTACGCTCATCGAGGCAGGTCTTCTCATGGCGCCGCCGCTCCAGATGGCTCTCTGCTCTGGGTTCTATATCGAGCCGTCCGATCTCCGGCCGCTGGAGGAGATCCCGGACCCGAGTATCGCCGTAACGTGGCTGGTTCACCCAAATCTGCGAGAGAAATATCCCACGGCATGGCCAGAAGCGCGCGAGATGCAGAGCGCGCGAGATACTATGCTCGTCGCCATAAAAAGTATTTTGGAGTTTGCGGGCTTCGAGGTTGAGGTGGACGACAATGAAATGCCCGACTTTCTCTTTGTGAGCTATCCGTGATGGATGCCATCCGGGCGTGATGGAGCGATCGAATCGGCACGTGACTGCCACCGGGTCGGGCGCCCTGGGTGCGGCGCTTTCGCTGACGCTAGTCCTCCCCCCTTGGGCGCCGCATCGCTTCGTAAACAGCTTTTAGATCGCTGGCCCTGGAAAAACGCTCCTCCTGCATGGCGTCCGCTACTTCCAATATTCGCCAGAAATGCGAAGGCACGATCTTTCCTGATTCGACTGCTCCCATTGCCGCGTGGAGCGCCTCATCACTTTTTCCCATGTAGGTAAGCGTCAGTGCAAGGTCGATGCTTGCCATCGCGGCCCGCCGTGGCCAACGAGCGGGAGCGGACATCGGGGCGCCAATCTTGGTGATCACTTCGCGGGCGAAGTCCTCGGCGGCCGAGTCACGTATCCATGTCAGTGTCGTGGCCGTGTAGGAAACGGCTTTCGCAGGATCGTACCGATAGTGATGTTCCGGGCGGGTAGGATCACTGAGCGATGATGCCATCTTCTGAACGCGGCCGATCGCCCTGTACGTATCGCCGCGTGATCCCAGGCGTGCCCATCCTCGGCCTTCCTGTGCTGCCGCTTGTATCATGATCGAACTTCCGTGTGGAGCGAAACTTTGCGCTGCGCGTGACAGGTCGACGGCCATGCGGAAGTCGCCGGAGGTCAGCGCCTGCCACGCTCGCGTTTCATAGCACCATGCGATGATCTCGGGGTTCTCTGCCTGCTCCGCAAGGCTCATCGCGGTGGCCAGATAGGTGGACGCGGCACGGTCGCGTTTCAGGTCGATAAGAACCGTCGCGCCCAACAGCGACAGCCAGCCCCCGACCAGCAGAAGCCGACGGTGCTCATGAAGCGTTTTCCGAGCATCCAGCAGTTTCCCGACGTTGCTTAACGACTGGTTGATCTCCAGCAGGATCCGGCTGGGGTGCTCGAACTGATACCGGCACGCCAGATCGTCGAATCCGGACTCAAGATAGGTGAGCGTCGCGTCTCCTACGTCGCTCGCCGCGACCCGTCGAGCAAGTTCTCCCGCTTCATCCGAGTCTTCCTGCGCCGAGGCCACGGCGATAGAAAAGACGTCCGATGTGTGCCGCGTAGGTGGCGCCGCCGAAATAAGCCGGTCAAGTTCGTGGTAGTCGACGCCCAGCGCCTTGGCTAGTCCGCTTCGGTGCTCGGGGTAGGGTTCCGTTCTTCCTTGTTCCCAGCGTGCGACTGTCGATCGATCGACGCCGACGGATTCGGCTAGCCCTTCCTGGCTGTAGCCCATGGCCTTCCGCCGCGCGGCAAGCGCGGGTCGCTTCTGGGGAGTCGGCACGCTGGTCCTCCGCGTCGGCTGCCGGGCTCATGGAACGGTGCTCGCCTCAGTATGCGCCGAACGCATGCCCTGCACCGAGGATGCGCCACAGACGCCCTCGCCGCACTCGCGCGGATACCTGACGCTCAGTGACAAGCCCCCGGGCCGGCCAAACCACCACCCGACCGGCCCGGGGTGCCCGAACGGATGACAGCCACGCTCAGGTCCTTGGGCACGTCAAAGGTGGATGTGTGAAATGGGCAGTAGGTATCGGCGCAGACGTCGCCCTCGGCGTCAGCTTGGCTCGTGGACCGTCGCCATCGTCGACAACGGAAAAGGCCCAAGACTCACATGGGTGCGGCTCTACCACCCCCATGAACACAATCATCGAGACACCGCGAAGGCCGCTGGTTTAACCCGCCCACTTCAACCCTGAAGCCATTCATCGCGCCCATGGCCACGCCGCGCGCGCCGCGCGCCGGGACGGGCAAGGGGTGTAACCGCCGGCCCACAGCGTAACCGCAGGGTTACCCCCCTGGTTACCTCCCGTACCATCCCTGACCAGCGCAGATGCCACCGTGTAACCGGTAACCGCGCAGCCCGACACTCGCTCCGAACCGCCTCTAACGCGGTCCAGCCCACCGCCGACGTGGTTACCCGCTACCGCCCGCACGCGCTACCGCACGGTGTTGGGGGTGCATACCTCGTCAACCATAACCGGATTCATCAACAGCACGGATCACTTCAGTTCGCACCACAATTATGATCTTCATATGGTCCCATGCCCCTGCCCCTGCCCCGGCGGCGTCCGCCTTGGACCGTCGGCGAGATCGCGTTCATCCTGTCCGACGTCGCGGCGAATCCTGTCCGACGTCAGGGGCGCGGCCGGTGCGATCTCGTGCCCCTGACGTCGGACAGGAAATCACGATTGCCTCAGACGTCTGACACGACGCGAGACAGGAAGGGCGGGCGGGCATTGCGAGGCGGCGCTAACTCTTGTTAGCAATTCGCTTGCGCCAGCTAGCATTTTGGCCCGGTGGCTCAGTCGGGATTCCATCGCCTCACCTGCGCTTGCTGAAGTAAGCGCAGGTCAGAACCCCGCTTCTCACTGTATGTGCCGAGACACGTAACGCTATGACTCCGAAGATCCCACCAGATCATGAACGGCTCGCGTGTCTGGGGCAGGGGCGCGGGGGCGGTGGGCAGGAAGGGAGCAGGAGAGCGGGAGAGCAGGAGAGCAGGAGCGGGAGCGGGAGAGCAGGAGC